>CAYGLH010000410.1:1686-3156 GCA_964350535.1 uncultured Ilumatobacteraceae bacterium | reverse complement strand
ACGGTTGGGCACCAGGTCAGGGTAGGCGAATCACCCGATCTCGTCGCGGCGACGACGCGCCGCAGGCCTCGTTTCGGTGTCGGTGAGACATTGCGTCATGCCTGGTAGATGTGGTCGGGGTGGGGAGATTCGAACTCCCGGCCTCCTGCTCCCAAAGCAGGCGCGCTAACCAAGCTGCGCCACACCCCGTGTGTGGTGCGGAGCAGTCTGCCGCGGGATCCCGCTCGGCGCACCCGCGTTCATCGGCGCCGGGTGCGTCAGCGCGTGTGGGAAGGTGGAGTGATGCGGATCGTGCGTGCCGGCGAGTTCGAGGGAGCGACGGCGTGGGACGCCGATCACATCGCCACGATCGACGGTGCGACGGTCCGGCTGCACTGGACCGACGAACCCTATGTGTGGCACGTCAACGACGGCGAGGAGGTGTTCGTCGTCCTCGACGGGGCGTTCGACATGCACGTCAGGCACGACGGGGCGGAGGAGGTCCACCTGCTGGAGGTCGGCGACGTGTTCTACGCGGACATCGGAACGGAGCACGTCGCCCATCCGCTCGGTCCGAGCCGGGTGCTCGTCGTCGAACGAGCCGGGTCGATCTGAGGAGATCTGCCATCAGAACGTGAAGGTGTCGACGAACGGTCTCGTTCGGCGACAACAGCGCCGACGGTCGTGCCTGCGGGCGCCCGCACCGCAGGCACTCGTCAGCTTTCTACGCGAGCGTCGTGCGAGCGCTCGTCGCCGGTCGCTCCGTCGACGGCTTCACGCAGCAGGTCGGCGTGGCCGTTGTGG
The DNA here is from genome assembly GCA_964350535.1 of uncultured Ilumatobacteraceae bacterium. Taxonomy (GTDB): domain Bacteria; phylum Actinomycetota; class Acidimicrobiia; order Acidimicrobiales; family Ilumatobacteraceae; genus CAYGLH01. The sequence continues at coordinate 2,373 of CAYGLH010000410.1, read as the reverse complement.
CGGGCGTACTCCTCCACCTTGTGCACCAGGATCCAGCGCAGCGAGGGCACCTCGCCACCTCGCCGCGATCCCCGGGCCAGTTGCCCGAGCCCGTCCTCATCGAGTGCAGACGCCAGCAGATCTCGGGAGCGATCGACCGCGTGCTCCCAGAGGTCGCGCAGCTCGTGCTCGGTGTCGCGCTCGGCCGACTCCCAGTCCCAATCCGGATCGACCGTCCAGTCGACGGAGGCCCACGGAGGCGCCGGGGGATTGCCCCACAGGATCACCGAGAACCAGTAGTCCTCGACGAAGGCCAGGTGCTTGAGGAGTCCTCCGAGCGTCATCGTCGACGGGGGCACTGTCGCCCGGAGGGCATCGATGTCGAGACCGGCGCACTTCCAGGCGAGGGTGGCGCGGTGATGTTCGAGAAACCCGACGACCGTGGCGTTCTCGTCGCCGGCCAGTGGCGGCTCGGGCCGGGCCGGTCCTCGGATCGCCTGCACCGGGCGGACGGTAGCGCGATCCCGGTTGTCGAGGAGAGCGCCCGTCAGCGGGCGGCTTTTGCTTCGGCCTTGGCGAGGCGCTTGGCGGCGCGGCCGATCGGCTCGAGGTTGCGGTGGTCGAGGTCGCCGACCTCGGCGCCGTTCTTGAACAGCACGCGGTAGCGCTGCCACGCGAATCCGTTGGCGAGGATGACCTTGCCCTCGG
>CAYGLH010000410.1:1366-1676 GCA_964350535.1 uncultured Ilumatobacteraceae bacterium | reverse complement strand
TGAGCCGCACCTTGTCGCCTATCTTGAGCTTGATCTGGCCCTCGTGCGGGGAGGCGAGCGTGTGCGGCGTCCAGTACTCCATCGGGGACAGTCTGCCGCATCGTGGCGCCGAACCCCGATTCCCCGGCAAATCGTGGACCGTGGCGGCTCCCGGCCGACCGGCGACACGCCCGCCCACCGGCCGACCCCGATGGGGCTGGCAGGGGCGCCGGTACACTCGCCCATCTGTGAAGAGTTCGGTGGAGCCCCTGGAGGGCAACAAGGTCAAGCTGTACGTCGAGGTCGAAGAGGACGAGTTCGAGCACGACAT
>CAYGLH010000410.1:0-1327 GCA_964350535.1 uncultured Ilumatobacteraceae bacterium | reverse complement strand
CGTTCAAGGCGATCGCCAAGCAGGTGAACCTGCCCGGCTTCCGCGCCGGCAAGGCGCCGCGCCGGGTGCTCGAGGCCCGCATCGGTGTCGGTGCCGCCCGCGAAGAGGCGCTGCGCACGGCCGTGCCGGAGTACCTCGCCAAGGCGGTGCGCGAGCACGACGTCGACCTGATCGCCACCCCCGAGGTGGAGATCACCGACGGCGAGGAAGACGGGCCGGTCGAGTTCGACGCCACGTGCGAGGTCCGCCCGGTCATCACGGTGCCCGGCTATGCCGGTCTACGCGTCGAGCTGCCGACCATCGAGGTCACCGACGACGACGTCGCCGAGGCCATGCGCACCGAGCTCAGCAAGTCGGGCACGCTCGAGGACGTCGAGCGGGCCGCCGAGGAGGGCGACTACCTCACGCTCGACCTCGCCGCCACCCGCGACGGCGAAGAGGTGCTCGGACTCAACACCGAGGACTGGTCGTACGAGCTGGGCCAAGGGTGGGTCAGCGACGACTTCGACGAGCAGCTCACGGGCGCGTCGGCCGGCGACGAGCTCACCTTCACCTCCACCCCGAAGGGCACCGAGGAGCCCGCCGACTTCACCGTCAAGGTCACCGCCGTCCAGGCGATGGTCGTCCCCGAGGCCACCGACGAGTGGGTCGACGAGAACCTCGGTGAGTTCGCCACCGTCGAGGAGTGGGAGGCGAGCCTCCGCGAGTCGCTCGCCGAGACCAAGCTCAACCAGGCCCGCCAGATGCTGGTCGGCGTCGTCACCGAGGCGCTCGCCGGGCTGGTCGAGGAGGAGCCACCGTCGGCGATGGTCGACGGCGAGCTCAACCAGCGCATGCAGGGCATGATGCAGCAGTTCCAGGCCCAGGGCATCGACTTCGGGCAGTGGATGGCGGCGACCGGACAAGAGCCGGACCAGTTCGTCGAATCGATGCGCGGCCAGGCCGAGCAGTCGGTGAAGGTCGACCTCGCGCTGCGGGCCGTGGCCGTCGCCGAGACGATCGAGGTCGAGCCGCACGAGATCGACGGCGAGTACGCCCGCATGGCGATGCAGTACGGCCAGAAGGCCAAGGACATCCGTCGGGCCTACGAGTCCAACGACGCCGTGTCCGAGCTGGTGGCCCAGATCACCAAGAACAAGGCGCTCGACTGGCTGCTGCACAACGTCGACTTCGTCGACGAGGCCGGCAACGAGCTCGACCGCGACACGGTGCTCGGCCACACCCACGACGAGCACGGCGGCGGCGGCGACGACGGGGCAGAGCCCGCCGACGCCGACACCGACACCGCCGACACCCCCGACGACAACGCAGCTGGCACCGACAACGC
>CAYGLH010000409.1:0-3182 GCA_964350535.1 uncultured Ilumatobacteraceae bacterium | reverse complement strand
CGTCACGATCCCCAGGCGCACACACGCCGTTATCGTTGGTGCCATGCCCGCCCTGTCGACCATCATCTGGGTCGCCTGCGGCATCCTCTTCGGCTACGTCCTGTGGAAAAGTGGGATCGCGCTCCTGCGTGGACTCACCCAGATGCCACCCGAGCCGCCGCCGTCCGGCGAGCTGCGCAAGGTGAATCGGCGGTATCGATGCGATGTCTGCGGAGTGGAGCTGAAGCTGACGATGGCTCCGGATGAAGACCCTCCACCACCGAAGCATTGCCTGGAGGAGATGACCGAGGTCGCGCCGCTCTACGACTGACCGGGCCGACGGCGACGCCGCGGAACGGTTATCCACAGCATTGGGGAAAACCCTGGGTAGAACCACATCGATGTGATTCGGTTACCCACAGGGAGCGCGCGGCCGACACCGGGGCGCGCGAGCGCCGCACCTATTGCCACTTGGTGGCGGCGTAGAGCCCGCCCAGGATCATCACCAGCCCCGCCAGGGTCGGCCAGTTGGTGTCGGTGAAGATCAGGTAGCGGGCCATGATCATCAGCCCGCCACCGATCAGCAGCACGAGCATGATCACCGGGATCCACGACGGCGGCACGAGCTGGCGCTTGGCCTGCTTCGGGGTGTACCGGGATGACGCCGCCACGTCGTGATGTGGAGCGTGCGTCGAGTCGTCCGTGCGATCGTTGGGGCGAACGCCCTTCGGAGTGACCCGTCCGCCACCGCTCTTGCGCTTCGGTGGTGCCATCGGGGGACGAGCATAGGTGATCTGCCGCCACGTCGACACATGGCGCCGCGACGACGTGGCGGAGCGCGCCCCCGTCGCGTCGAACCGAACGGTCGCACAACCGGCTGGGCGGTCGGGCGCGAACCTCGCCATACTCGGAGGCGTGCCGCGCGTCTTGGTGATCGACAGCTACGACAGCTTCGTCTACAACCTCGTGCAGTACCTCGGTGAGCTGGGTGCCGAACCCATCGTCGTTCGCAACGACGAGATCACCGTCGAGGAGGCGGTGGCGCTGGCGCCCGACGGCGTGCTGCTCTCACCCGGTCCCGGCCGTCCCGAGACGAGCGGGATCATCTGCGACGCGATCGGGGCCTTCGCGGCGCTCGGCACCCCGGTGCTCGGCGTGTGCCTCGGACACCAGGCGATCGGCCACGTGTACGGCGCCGAGGTCGTCGGGGCGCCGGAGCTGATGCACGGCAAGACCTCGGTGATCGACCACGACGGCACCGGCGTGTTCGGCGGGCTCCCGTCGCCGTTGACCGCGACCCGCTACCACTCGCTGACGCTCGAGCCCGACTCGATCCCCGACGACGAGCTGGAGGTCACCGCCCGCTCGCGCGAAGGGGTCGTGATGGGCGTCCGTCATCGCCGGCACGACGTCGAAGGCGTGCAGTTCCACCCGGAGAGCATCCTCACCTCCAACGGCCACGACCTGCTGGCCACCTTCCTCGCGCGCTGCGGCTGAACGCGCCGCGCCCGGCGGGGTCAGGGTGCGGCGGTCGTCGTCGGGTTGGGTGCGGTCGTGGTGGGGGCGATCGTCGTCGTCGTGCTCGTGGTGGGAGCAGCGGTGGTCGGCGGCGCGGTCGTGGTGACCGCGCTGGTGGCCTGGCCGACCGTGATGGTGATCGGCGTGTTCGGCTCGACCGGCGTGCCGGCGGCGATGCTCTGGGCCACGACGCGACCGTCGTCGGGGCTGCCGGCGGGCACCTGCGAGTAGCGCACGGTGGGCACCAGGCCGTCGGCGCGCAGTGTGTTCACCGCCGACCCCTCCGTCTGCCCGATCACGCCGGGCACGCTGATGGGCTCGGGCCCGCTCGAGACCACGATCGTGACGTCGCTGCCGACCTCCACGACGGTGTTCGGCGACGGGTTGATCTCGAGCACGGTGCCGAGGGCGATCGTGTCGCTCGCCCGCAGCGCGGTGGTGACGGTGAACTCGTACGGCGGGCTCTCCAGGATCTGGCGGGCCTCCACCTCGGTCAGCCCGACGATCGTGCCCGGTATCGGCACGCCGTCCGGCGCGCCGGCGACGGTGAGACCGACCTCGGTGCCCTGCAGCGCCGGGGTCTCGGCGGGTGGATCGCTCGCGAGGACGCGACCTTCTTCCACTTGATCGCTCACCTCGGTCGTGACCTCGCCGACCTCGAAGCCCTCCTCGGCGAGGCGCGACGACGCTTCGTCGAACGACAGGCCGACCACGTTCGGGATCGGACGCAGCTGGGAGTCCGGATTGAAGTACACCGTGACGAGGCCGCCCTCGATCATCAGCGCGCCGGCGCCCGGGTCGGTGCGGGTGACGAAGCCGATCGGGAACGAGGCGTTGGGGTCGCGGATCGTGGTCGATCGCAGCCCCTTGTCCTCCAGATCGGCGAGCACGTCCTCGAGCGGCTGGTTGGCGTAGTCGGGGAGCAGGAACTCGGATGGGCCTGCGTCGCCGTCGTCCCTGGTCAACGCCTGGAACAGCAGCACGCCGCCCACCACGAGGGCGATGAGCGCGATGAACGCCGCCAGTGCGTACCACCCGGTGCGTCCCGATCCGGCGTCGTAGTAGGCCGCCTCGGCCGACGCGCCCTGCGGGTAGCCGGCCTCCATCATCCCGGTCGAGGGCACCGCGCCCGACTGCGGGCTCACCGGCTCGACGCGGGTCTCGGCGGCACGCGCCACGCCGGTGGTCGCCGCTGCGGCCGCGGCGGCGCCGGCCGCAGCGGTCGAGCCGGCCCGGCCCTGTGCCGTGGCGGCGGCGGTCAGCGCCTCGACGGGCTCGCCGTTGCGGAAGCGGCGCAGGTCGGTGCGCAGCGCCTCTGCGGTCTGATAGCGCAGCTTGGGATCTTTGGCCAGCAGCTTCGCGACGATCGCCTCGTACGGCCGGGGCACGTCGGCGACGAGCTGCACGAGCGGCTGCGGCGCGTCGTGCACCTGCTTGTAGGCGATGCCGACCGGGTTCTCGCCCGTGAACGGCGGCCGCCCGGCGACCATCTCGTACATCACGATCCCGAGCGAGTAGAGGTCGCTGCGAGGATCGGGTTGGGCGCCCTGCGCCTGCTCGGGAGAGAAGTAGGTCGCGGTGCCCATCACCGAGCCCGCCTGGGTGAGGTTGGCCTCGGTGGGGGCATTCATCACCCGGGCGATGCCGAAGTCGGCGACCTTCACCTGGCCGTTCGAGCCGATCAG
>CAYGLH010000408.1:957-3209 GCA_964350535.1 uncultured Ilumatobacteraceae bacterium | reverse complement strand
GCGCCGCGCTCGTCCTCGCGGCCGACCCACGTGACCTGGCCCTCGCCGACCGCGTCGAGCGCGGCCTGCTCGGCATTCTCCTGGCTGACGACGCCGCTGGCCGGTGCCGTGCCGGCACCCGCCATCGCCGGCGCCGTGCCGAACTTCTCGACCTGTTTGACGATCGCACCGTCGGCGGCGACCAGGACGTCGACCTCGCTCCCGTCGAGCCGGGTGATCTCGACCTCCCACGCCGCGCCACGATCGTCCTCCGGTGCGCTCCAGGTGACCCGCCCCTCGCCGACCGCGTCGAGCGCGGCCTGCTCGGCCTCCTCCCGCGAGATCACGCCGTCCACGTCGACGTCGCCTCCCTCGCGCACGGGGGCCTCGTCGAGTTCCGGCGTCGCTGACGAATTACCCGAGCCGTCCGGCGAGCCGTACGCTGACGTCCCGGCGGCCGCCGTCGACGAGGTGTCGTCATCCGAGTCGTCGCCGCATGCTGCGAGCGCGACGGCGACGACCAGCGCCGATGTGGTGAACCACGACTTGACCATCAGCAACCCCCGGTTCGTGCGACCGCGACTCGTACGGTCGCACGATCCTACCGATCGACGCGATCCGGTCGATCCGGAGGGGGTGAACTCTGGCAGTCTGGCGAGCGACAGATCGGTGGTGAGCAGGATGGGGTAGTCGTCGGGTATGTGCTGCCGTGCGCGCTCGGTGTCGCAGCGAGCCCGATCCGGGTCTCGGCGGTCGTGCTGATGCTCGCGGCGCGGCGTGACGCGAACGCGGTCGCGTTCGTCGCATCGTTCGTCGCCGGGCTCGTCGCAACCATCGCGGTGGTGCTGGTGACCGGCTGGCAGATCCCGGACACCTCCGGCGGCGGTGTCGTCCAGATCGTCGTCGGGGCCGGCTGCCTCGGCGTCGCGCTCGGCCAGTGGTGGGCTCGACGGCGCCACGGTGACGCCGTCGCCGTTCCGGGGTGGATGGACGCGCTCGAGCGGCAGAGCATCGGGCGAGCGGCGACGCTCGGCACCGTCCTCGCGGTGCCGAACCCGAAGACCGTCGCCCTCACGGTCACGATGGCCGCCGGCATCGCCGGCGCCGGCCTCGCACCGGGTCTCGAGGTCGCGGCGCTCACGATCTTCGTGCTCGTCGCCGTGCTCCCGATGCTCGTGGCGATGCTGCTGGGCTGGATCGGTGGGTCCGGCGCGCACGCCGCGCTCGACCGACTTCGACGGTGGCTGATCGCCCACGGGCACGTCGTGATCCTCGCCGTGTTCGGACTGATCGGCGTCGAGATGATCGTCGTCGGGGTGTCGGGTGTCGTCGGGTGAGCAGGTGGCGTTGCGTCGTCCCGGTCAGATCAATCCCTGGGCGAGCATCGCCCGAGCGACGCGCTCGAACCCGGCGATGTTGGCCCCGACGACGTAGTCCCCGGGCGCCTTGTACTCGTCGGCGACCGTGAGGCACGTCTCGTGGATCGCCGCCATGATCTCGCGCAGTCGCCGTTCCGTGTGCTCGAAGGTCCACGAGTCGCGGCTCGCGTTCTGCTGCATCTCCAGCGCCGAGGTCGCGACGCCGCCGGCGTTGGCCGCCTTCGCCGGCCCGAACGCCACGTCGGCGTCGTGCAGTGCGGCCACCGCATCGGCGGTACACGGCATGTTGGCGCCCTCCACCACGGCCGCGCACCCGTTGCCGATCAGCGCCGCGCCGTCGCGCGCGGCGAGCTCGTTCTGGGTCGCACACGGCATCGCGAGGTCGCACGGAACGTCCCAGATCGACCCCGTCGAGAACGTCGCACCACGGCGATCGGCATACTCCGAGACCCGCGCCCGCTCGACCTCTTTGACCTGCTTCAGCTCGTCGGGATCGATACCGTCGGGCTCGTGGACGAAGCCGTCCGAGTCCGAGCAGGCGACGACGACGGCGCCGAGCTGTGCGAGCTTCTCGATCGCGTACAGCGCCACGTTGCCGGAGCCGGACACGACGCACCGCTTGCCCTCCAGTGACAGGTTGCGCGACCGCATCATCTCGTCGGCGAAGAACACGGCGCCGTAGCCGGTCGCCTCGGTGCGCACCAACGATCCACCCCAGTCGATCCCCTTGCCGGTGATCACGCCCGACTCGTAGCGTCCCGTGATCCGCCGGTACTGGCCGAAGAGGTAGCCGACCTCTCGCCGCCCCACGCCGATGTCGCCGGCGGGCACATCGGTGAGCTCGCCGATGTGCCGGTACAGCTCGGTCATGAAGCTCTGGCAGAAGCGCATGAT
>CAYGLH010000408.1:0-947 GCA_964350535.1 uncultured Ilumatobacteraceae bacterium | reverse complement strand
TCGGCGCCGCCCTTACCGCCACCGATCGGGAGCCCGGTCAGCGCGTTCTTGAAGACCTGCTCGAACCCGAGGAACTTGACGACGCCGAGATCGACCGACGGCGCGAATCGCAACCCGCCCTTGTACGGCCCGAGCGCGCTGTTGAACCCCACCCGTAGCCCGCGGTTGATGTGCACCTCGCCGCGGTCGTCCTGCCATGGCACGCGGAAGATCACCTGCCGCTCCGGCTCACAGATCCGCTCGATCACCTTCTGCTCGGCGAACTCCGGGTGCTTGTGCACTGCCGGCCCGATCGACTCGAGCACCTTGCGCGCCGCTTGGTGGAACTCCGGTTCGGCGGGGTTCTTGCGCACGAGCTCGTCGTAGATCGTGCTGAGGCCGTCGTCCATCGGGCCAGTGTGACACCCGGCCGCGGCGCGGGACGATACGCCGGTCGGCGGCCTACGCCGGTGGCTGGAGGAGTCCGGCCAGGCCTTGGATGACCCCGTTGGAGGCGAAGATGTCGGGCCGGCTGATCGGTGCGCCGTCGACGACGACGTCGGGCGGGGCGCCGGTGATCGGCAACAGTGCGCCGTTGATCGTCTCGATCGCGGTCCCGAGCTGATCCGCGGGGAACTCGCCCTCGGCGACGTGGTACCCGATCAGCGCCTGCAATCGGGCCGGGTCGTTGCGCAGCGCGTCGAGCTCGTCGTCGGAGAGGACGGCGAAGGCGGCGTTCGTCGGCGCGAACACCGTGAACTTGCCGAAGCGCTCGATGTCGTCGTCGAACCCCGATGCCAGCACCAGGTCGACGAGCACCGAGAAGTCGGGATCGGCGCGCAGCGTCTCGAACAGGTCGAGCGCCGGCGGTGGCGGCTCCGGGTTCGTGGTGGGCGGCGCGGTCGGTGGGGCGGTGGTCGGCACCGCGGTCGTGGGCGGAGCCGGGGGGACGGTGGTCGCCGGCGCAT
>CAYGLH010000407.1:0-3211 GCA_964350535.1 uncultured Ilumatobacteraceae bacterium | reverse complement strand
GCCACGCAGGGTGTACTCGGTCCAGGAGATCCCTTGCACCGACTCGACCACGCCGATCGTGATCCCCTCGTCCTCGAGGACCGGACCCTGCTCGATGTGCAGCTCGACGAACGCGTGCGGCGCGGGCCCGGGGCACGGCGCACTCCCGCGGTACCCGATCCGGTCGAGCTCGTCGCCGAGCACGGCGCCGGCGCGGTCGGTGATGTCGAGCGCTTCCTCGATCGCCATCCCGCCGACGTAGACCAGGCTCCCGAGCATGTCGGGAGCGAAGCGGGCGCCCTCTTCGTCGGTGAACCACGCCACCGCGAGCGGTCGGGCGAGGTCGATGCCCGCCGCCAGGACCGTCTCGATCACCTCGAGCCCGGCGAGCACGCCGAGGTTCCCGTCGTACTTGCCGCCGGTGGCGACGGTGTCGATGTGCGACCCGGTCATGACGGGACGCTCGCCCGGTGCGTGGTGGGTGGTGGCGACGACGTTGCCGATGCCGTCGACGCGCACGTCGAGGCCGAGCTCGTGCATCCAGGAGAGCACGAGATCGCGGCCCGCCCGGTCGTCGTCGGTCAGCGCGAGGCGGCAGCAGCCGGTGGTCCCCTCGATGGCGCCGACGCGCCCGAGCTCGTCGATCCGCCGGAGCAGACGGCCGGCATCGATCGAGAGGGTGGTCGTGCCGACGGTCACCGCGGCGATCGTAGTTCGCCGGATTTACATTTTGTCAACGACCGTTCGTGTGACGTGTGTTCGCCATCCTGAGTCGTCACCGATGGTTGCAATGCGCAACAGTGTCGGCAGGGAAACGACCGATGACACAGCACACACACGACCACTCCCACCAGCAGCAGGCCGCCGCGGGTGACGCTCCACGGCCCCCGAAGCAGGAGCAGGAGGACGCCGGCACCGACGTGACCGAGGTGGCACCGGGCATCCTCCGCACCCAGCTGCCGATCTCGATGCCTGGACTCGGGCACGTCAACTGCTACCTGATGGAAGACGAGCGCGGCATCGCCGTGATGGATCCCGGCCTGCCGGGCGAAGAGTCGTGGAACGCGCTCGTCGACCGGCTCGACCGGGCGGGCTACCGGGTCGCCGACGTCCACACGGCGGTGGTCACCCACAGCCATCCGGACCACTTCGGCGGCGCCATCCGGCTGCGCGCCGAGGCGGGTGCCGATGTGTTGACCCACGAGGCCTTCCGCCTCGCCTGGGATCGCAGCGAGCTCGAGGAGGACGAGGACTCGGGGGCGCTCGACCTCAACTCCGACGACGACCGGGCGGAGGCGATCGAGCGCTTCTTCCGCCGCGCCAACCCGTGGGGTGGCATGCGCGACGGTCCGCCGCCCGAGTTCATCAAGCGCTTCCAGGAGGCGCGACGACACGGCGAGCCGGCGTTCGCCACGCCCGAGCCGTCGATCTCGGTGGTCGATCGCCAGACGGTCAAGCTCGCCCGACGCGAGTGGGTGGCGATCCACACGCCCGGCCACACGTACGACCACCTGTGCCTCTACGACCCCGAGCACGGCGTCGTCTTCACCGGCGATCACGTGCTCCCGTCGATCACCCCGCACATCTCCGGCATCACGCCGCAGTCCGATCCGCTGGCGGAGTTCTTCGATTCGCTCCGCCGGATGACGACCCTCGACGACGTGTCGATCGCACTGCCGGCGCACGGTCACCCGTTCGAGGACATCGCCGCCCGCGCCACCGACATCGTCGAGCACCACGAGCAACGGCTCGACACGCTGCGCAGCGCTGCCGAGCAGTTGCCCGGCGGCACCGTCAACGACTACATGAAGGTGCTGTTCCGCGAGCGCTCGTGGGGCGACATGGCCGAGTCCGAGACCTACGCCCACCTCGAGCACCTGCGCGAGCTCGGCGAGTTCCGTCGCGACGACACCGACGGCTACGCCCACTACACCCTCGCCGGCTGAACCTGTCACAAAGGTGTCAGACCCCGATGTGACAGGTTGGGCTCAGGGGGCGATGCACCCCTCGAGGCCGACCTCGTAGAGCTCGTCGAGCTGGCGCCCGTCGGCGGGGCCCATGCCCATCAACTCGAGCATCACGTAGCCGTGGACGGTGGCGAACAGCCGGTAGGCCATGGCGTACGGGTCCGGTGCTCCGGTGGCGGCGACCGCCTCGACGAGATCGTCGAACGCCGCCTGGGCGGTGGCCATCGCTTCGTCCCCCGGCACGAAGTCGGGGACGGCACTGCCGAACATCACCAGGTAGTGGGTCGGGTTGTCGAGCGCCCAGCGCCGGAACGCCCGTCCGGAGCCAAGCAGATCCCCCGCGTCGTATCGCGCTGCGAGGGTCTCGCGGAACGAGTCGAACCCGTCGACGAAGATCGCCTCGACCAACCCGTGCTTGCCCCCGAAGTACGTGTACACGCCGGTGGTCGAGCACCCCGCCTCGGCGGCGATCGCCCGCACGGTCAGGCCGGCGGCACCATCGCGGGCCAGCACGGTGAGCGCCGCGTCGAGCACCACTCGGCGCATGTCGGGGGTTGACGGCACAGCGACCACGTAACTAAGTTACTGCCATAACTTAGTTACGCCGAGGAGCACCGATGACCGCCACCGAATCCACCACGAACACCACCTCCACCACCACCGCCACGCCGTACCGCTCCGGCAACTACGCGCCGGTGCGCGAGGAGGTGACCGCCTTCGACCTGCCCGTCGTCGGCGAGCTGCCCGCTGAGTTGAACGGCCGCTTCGTGCGCAACGGCCCCAACCCGGCCACCGAGGTCGACCCCGCCACCCATCACTGGTTCGTGGGCGATGGCATGGTCCACGGCATCCGGCTGCGCGACGGACGCGCCGAGTGGTACCGGAACCGGTACGTCGGATCGTCGGCGATCAGCGAGCTGCGCGGCCAGCCCGACATCCCCGGCCGCAACTGGAACAACAGCGCCCACGGCCCGAACACGAACGTGGGCGGGTTCGCCGGGACGACGTGGGCGATGGTCGAGGCGGGCGGTTGCCCGGTCGAGCTGACCTACGAGCTCGAGACGGTCGGCCGCAACGACTTCTACGGCACCCTGCCGGGGGCGTTCACGGCGCACCCCAAGTTCGACGCCGACAGCGGCGAGATGCACGCGATGGTGTACGCCTGGGGCGAGTGGCTCGACCACGTGCAGTACGTGGTCGTCGGCACCGACGGACTCGTGCGGCACACGGTCGACCTCCCGTTGCCGGGGATGTCGATGCCCCAC
>CAYGLH010000406.1:0-3215 GCA_964350535.1 uncultured Ilumatobacteraceae bacterium | reverse complement strand
GGGCTGCCGAGCTGAAGGGGTTCCAGTACTCGCGCGACGACGTCGACGCCCGCAGCCTCGCCAACAGCTATGCCCAGATGCTCGGCAACATCTTCACCCACGAGATGAAGCCGATGGAGGTCGAGATCCTCGTCGCCGAGATCGGGCTCGAACCCGCCGGCGACCAGATGTTCCACATCCTCTACGACGGCACGGTCGTCGACCAGCGCAACTTCGCCGCGATCGGCGGCGACGCCGAGGCCACCCGCGACGCACTCGAGTCGTCGTGGTCCGACGGCATGCAGCGCGACGACGCGGTGCGGGTCGCGGCGGCGGCCCTCGTCGGTGACCGTGAGGTGGCGAGCGAGCAGCTCGAGGTGGCCGAACTGTCCCGGGGGAACGGCCGACGCTGCTTCTCGCGCCTCGACGACGTCGTCACCGACATCGTCTGATCGGCCGCTGCACAGGTCCTGCGGTAGCGTCCAGCCCGTGGGGGCGATCGACCTCAATTGCGATCTCGGCGAGTCCTACGGCGCCTGGACGATAGGCGACGATGCCGCCATGCTCGGCCTCGTCACCAGCGCCAACGTCGCCTGTGGCTTCCACGCCGGCGACCCTCAGACGCTGCGCCGGACCTGCGACCTGGCGGCGGCGGCCGGCGTGGTCGTCGGGGCCCAGGTGGCGTACCCCGACCTGGTCGGCTTCGGTCGGCGGCGGCTCAACATGGAGCCCGCCGAACTGCGCGACTCGGTGACGTACCAGATCGGCGGACTCGACGGGATCGCCACGGCGGCCGGCACCGTCGTGCGCTACGTGAAGCCGCACGGCGCGCTGTACCACGCTGCGGCCGGCGACACGGTCGTCGCCGGCGCGGTGATCGCCGGCGTCACGGGGTACGGCCGCCCGCTGCCCGTCGTCGGGCCGCCCGGGTCGCTGCTGTTGCGCGCCGCCGAGGCAGCGGGCCTCCCGACGGTCGCCGAGGGCTTCGCCGACCGCGCCTACCGGCCCGACGGCGGTCTCGTCGCCAGGAGCGAGCCGGGCAGCGTGTTGACCGATCCCGCGCTGGTCGGCGCCAGGAGCGTGGCACTGGCCCGGGGTGACGGCGTCGAGTCGCTCGACGGCGAGCACGTGGAGTTGAACGTCGACACGTTGTGCCTCCACGGGGACACGCCCGGCGCGGTCGCCCTGGGCGAGGCGGTGCGGCGGGCGCTCGACGAGGCGGGGATCACCGTTGCCTCCTTCGTCCGCTGACACCGGCGCGCCGGAGGGCGTCGAGCGGATCGTCCGGTACGGACGGGACGCCTGGCTGCTCGAGGGCGTGGCGGACACCGCCGGGTGGCGTGATGCAGTGGTCGTGGCCCTCGGATCACTGGTGGACGACGTCGTGGCGGGGGAGCGGTCCCTGGTCGTCCGGTGTCCTCACGGGACCGCCGACGACGTGCGCGGCGGGCTCGGGGGCGTGCGCCCCGAGCGGCGCCCGGCCGATGGCGACCCCGTGGTGATCGACGTCGTGTACGACGGTGCGGATCTCCACGCCGTGGCCGATGCGACCGGACTGTCGGTCGAGGAGGTGGTCGAACGCCACGTCGCCGTCGAGTACCGCGTCGCCTTCTGCGGGTTCAGCCCGGGGTTCGCGTACCTGTCCGGGCTCGACGAGCGCCTCCACCTGCCGCGCCGCGCCGAACCTCGCACGAAGGTGCCGGCCGGGTCGGTGGCGATCGCCGCCCACTACTCGGCCGTGTACCCGTCGACCTCGCCGGGCGGATGGCACCTGATCGGGTCGACGGGCGCGCACTTGTGGGACCTGCGCCGAGAGCCCCCGGCACTGCTGACACCGGGTCGCCCGGTGCGATTCCGACGGGCGGCGGGCTGACGGTGCTGCGGATCGTCGAACCGGGCTGGGCCACGACCGTCCAGGACCGTGGTCGGCCCGGCTATGGCCACCTCGGGGTCCCCCGCTCCGGCGCCGTCGACCGCGGCCGGCACGACCTCGTGAACCGGCTGGTCGGCAACCCGCCGGAGGCGGCGACGCTCGAGACGGCGGGCGGGCTGGTGGTCGAGGCGATCGAGGCGGTGCTCGTGGCCCGCTCCGACCTCGGCACCGTCGAGACCCTGCCGGCGGGCGAACGGCTGAGGATCGGGCCCGGCGATGGGGAGGTGTGGGGCTACCTCGGGGTGCGTGGGGGCATCGACGTCGAGCCGGTGCTCGGGTCGCGCAGCACCGACACGCTCTCGAGCATCGGTCCGAAACGGCCGACCGCCGGCGACGAGCTGGCGACCGGCCTGGTACTGCACACCGAGGTGGCGGCGGAGCTGGCTCCGCCGCGGCGGCGAGGGAGCGAGGTGCGGGCGATGGACGGGCCCCAGGCCGACCGCGTAGCGGACCGGCGGCTCTGGGCGGGGGAGTGGACGGTGCTCCCGGGCTCGGACCGGATCGGGGCCAGGCTGGCGACCGTGGGGCTGGACGCTGAGGCGTTCGCGCCGTCCACGTTCGAGATGCCCAGCCAGCCGCTCGTCGAGGGCGCCGTGCAGCTCACGCCGTCGGGCGAGATCATCGTCATGCTCGCCGACCACCCGACGACCGGCGGGTATCCGGTCGTGGCGGTGGTGCACCCCGACGACGTGGCGGCGATCGCCCAGACGCCGCCCGGTGATGCGATCCGGGTCAGGATCGTCCCGGAATCCGGGACGGATCCGGACCGGATCGCATCGGTGGGACGGAACTGACCCAGATCGGTGGCGTCGTGGGACCCGGGCGCCGGGGTAGCGTGCGGACATGGAGCGCATGGAGCGCCGGATCTACGGGCTCGAGAACGAGTACGGGGTCACCTGCACGTTGCGCGGCCAGCGCCGCCTGAGCCCCGACGAGGTCGCCCGCTACCTGTTCCGGCGGGTCGTGTCGTGGGGCCGCAGCTCCAACGTGTTCCTGCAGAACGGTGCACGGCTGTACCTCGACGTGGGCTCGCACCCCGAGTACGCCACTCCGGAGTGCGACTCGATCTACGACCTCGTCGTGCACGACAAGGCGGGCGAGCGGATCCTCGAGAACCTGGTCGAGTCGGCCGAGCAACGTCTCGCCGAAGAGTCGATCCGCGGCACGATCTACCTCTTCAAGAACAACACCGACTCCGCCGGCAACTCCTACGGCTGCCACGAGAACTACCTGACCAGCCGCCGCGACGACTTCGGCCACTACGCCGAGGTGCTGATCCCGTTCCTGGTGAGCCGCCAGATCT
>CAYGLH010000405.1:0-3230 GCA_964350535.1 uncultured Ilumatobacteraceae bacterium | reverse complement strand
CAGATGATCCCGATCGCAGTGCCCGTGAGGTTGCGCCGCACGATCATCATCAGGAACCCGACGACGGCGAACGCGGTGATCAAGAAGTCGAGTGGGGAGGCGAGCGGGAAGAACATGTCCCAGAACGAGTCCTCGGCGCCCGACGGGCGGAACCCGTACTTCATGTCGGTCATGAACTCGTGGCCGAACAGGAAGGGACCGACCCACCACGCCGAGAGCAGGACGGTGGTGACCCCGACCGTCAGGGCGTACCGGAGGCGCAGCCGGTCGATCCACACGAGACACAGCACGGTGGCGGCGACGGCGACGAAGATCAGCACGATGCCGTGGGACACCGCGGCGAGGGCCAACACGACCGACGCCCACACGCGGAACCGGCCGGTGCGCAGGCCGTTCGCCAACAGGCCCAGGCCGAGCACCGCGAGGGTCAGGGCGATCGAGAACGAGTACTCCCCCGCCATCGTCGACTTGATGTTGCCCCCGTAGATCTGGAAGCTCTCGTCGATCAGGAACGCCAGCCCGGCGAAGGCGAACAGCTCGGGGATCGGCCGGCGGAAGTTCGCCAGCCGTCCGAACGCCCAGCACACGAACGGGAACGTGACGAGGCCGGAGATGGCCACGATCTTGAAGGCGATCCCGTACGGCATCACGACGTCGAGGGCGACGATCGCGAGCGCCGGGATGACCATGTAGAAGCGGTACAGGGGCAAGCCGGCGTACCAGTCCATGCTCCACCCCGAGAGCTGCCAGTTGGGCAGGAAGTGATCGCGCAGGAACGCCGGCGCCCAGACGTGGGCCCCCATGTCGCCGCCCGTCGGCGTGGTGTCGGTGAAGACGAGGTTGTCGGAGCCGATCGGGTTGAGGTGGACGATCCACATGATGATCGCCGTCGTGATCACCAGCGCGCTGGAGGTGACGAGCACGTTCGCCACCCGCTCGTTGGTCCACGGTTGCTTCCACCAGTTGATCGGTCGGCGCAGCACCCGCGCGGCGACGCGGTCGGTGATCCCGGGTTCCGCGGCGCCCCGTTCCGAGGCCACCTGCTCGTCGGACGACTCGTCTCGCGAGACGCCGGACGGTTCGTCGCGCGAGCTGACGTCGACGTCGGGCTCGGGCTCGGCGTCCGACGCCTCGAGCATCGTGCGATCGGTCACCATGCGAGCACCAGCCCTGTGAGGTTGAACGACATGTGCGTCACGATCGACAGGCCGAGCCGATCGGTGAGCACGGCGCACACGCCGAGCACGAGGCCGAAGGCGAACAGGCCGGGGTACTCGACGGGGCGGAAATGGACGAGCGCGAAGAGGGCGGCGACCCCCACCACCACCAGCGTGTCGCTGAACCGGGCGACGAGCGATCGCTGGAGCAGACCACGGTAGAAGAGCTCCTCGACGAACGGCGCGCCGGCCACGATCAGCAGCACGAGGACGACGGCGCCCGCGCCGGTCACCCCGTCGACGAGCGTCTTCGCGTTCTCCTGGAGGCGGTCGTCGGAGAACGTGTCCGGCCACAACCCTTCGAGCGGGAGGTACACGAGGTTCAGCAGCACCAGCTGGCTGAGCACCCCGATCCCGATGCCCACCGCGTCGATGGGGGCGAAGGTGATGCCGTAGTCGGCGACCGGGTCGCCGCTGCCGTCGGTGCGCGAGGCATACCACATGCCGCCGAGGTAGGCCGACCAGCCGGCGACGAGGGTGATCGCCAGCACCCCGACCGACGACTCCGACACCGGCTCACCGCCGCCGAAGATGCCGAGCACCACCGCCGACAGGAACTGGCCGACGAACCACGAACCGGCGAACACCGCCACGGCGACGCGCGGTTCGATCGGCACCGGTGTGGCAGACGGCCGGATGGCGCTGCGAACCGAGTGCGAGGCGCGTCGTGGCGTCTCGGACACGCGTAGCGACACTATCGGCGCGACCGGCCCAGGGGACCGCGGCTCGATCGGGGACGTGTGCACGGCACCTGGCAGGACGTGCCGGACGAGAGGACCTACCGCCGTGGCCGGGCTCAGATGGCGCTGAGCGCGCCGTGTCGCCCCTGTCGCCGGTCGTCGACGTTCCAGCCCTGGGGCACCGACAGCGTGGCGGCGTGACGGGCACACATGTCGTAGGCGTGCGGGTCGCGGTCGGGCGTGAGGTTGTCGAGCCACACCTTCGACTGCTGGTACTGGTACGTGAGCGTGACCGACGCACTCTCGGAGCACCCGGAACGGGAGCACTGACGGCCGGCGAGGGGCGGCCGGCGCATCCCGGTGGACGCGTCGGGCGCGGGCCAGGCGGTGTCACCGCGATCGTCGACGTGGGCAGCAGATCCGAACGCCATCCGCAGAACGGTAAGCGAACATGCGCGCGAGGTGGTGGATGGGCTGGCAGTGGTGGATGGGCCGGCGGTGGTGGATGACGCGGGGTCGACCGGGGATGACCCGGGCTCGACCCGGTCTCACCGAACCCTCACCGCCTGCCCGCCCGACCGCCACTCCCAGCCCGTAGCATGTTCGCCATGAGCAGCCTGCCTCCGCCGCCCCCGCCGCCCCCGCCCGGCGGAAGCCGCGGGCAGCAGCAGCCCAGCCGGCCGAGCCCCGAGCGCGATCGTGATCGCGACCGCCCCTCCCTCGACGGTGACGGCGAGGAGAAGTCCGGGCGCGGACCTGGTGGCTGGCCGCGCTGGACCATCTGGGTCCTCATCGGCGTGCTCGTGGCGGCGTTCCTCGTGCCCAGCCTGTGGCCCAGCGACGAGGGCGAGTCGCTCACCTACCAGGAGTGGCGCAGCCAGGTCGTCGAGGGCAACGTCGACTCGGCCGAGATCAACACCGGCTCCGGCAAGATCACCGGCGAGCTGAGCAGCGGCGAGAAGTACAACACCTCGGGTGGCGGCGAGCGCGGCGTCAGCGAGGCCGACGAGCAGCTGCTCGTCGAGCAGAACGTCGACTACGAGTTCAAGCCGCCGAGCAACAACTGGTTCCTCAGCATGTTCGGCATCATGCTGCCGGTCATCCTGATCATCGGGTTCTTCGTCTGGATGCAGCGGCGGGCCCAGGGCCAGATGGGCAACGTGATGTCCATCGGCCGCAGCAAGGCCAAGAGCTACACCACCGACAAGCCCTCCACCACCTTCGACGACATCGCCGGCTACCACGGCGTCAAGCAGGAGATCACCGAGGTGGTCGACTTCCTGCGGATGCCCGAGCGCTTCCGCGAGATCGGCGCCCGCGTGCCGAAGGGCAT
>CAYGLH010000404.1:0-3232 GCA_964350535.1 uncultured Ilumatobacteraceae bacterium | reverse complement strand
TTGCCGACGAGCTCGGGGTTGACGTGTTCGTACGCGTCCTTCGCCCGCTTGATGGCCGACACGTGGAGGCCCGCCTTGTGGGCGAACGCCGACGAGCCGACGTACGGCGCCTGCGGATTGACCGCCCGGTTCAGCGTCTCCGCGACGTGGTGGCTCACCGCGGTGAGGCGCTCGATCCGCCCCTCGGGCAGGCACTCGTAGCCGAGCTTCAGCTGGAGGTTCGGGATGACGGTGGTGAGGTTGGTGTTGCCGGTGCGTTCGCCGAGCCCGTTGAGCGTCCCCTGGACGTGGCCCGCGCCCGCTTCGACCGCGGCCATCGAGTTGGCGACGGCACACCCCGTGTCGTCGTGGCAGTGGATGCCGATGATCGCGTCGTCACGCACGTGGGCCTTGACCGCGCCGACGATCTCGAACACCTCGTGCGGGAGGGTGCCCCCGTTGGTGTCGCACAGCACCAGGTGTGACGCGCCCTTCACCACCGCCGCCTCGATCGCCCGCAGGGAGAACTCCGGGTTCGCCTTGTAGCCGTCGAAGAAGTGCTCGAGATCGACCATCACCATGCGACCTTCGCCGCGGAGGTACTCGACCGAGTCGGCGATCATCGCCGCCCCTTCGTCGAGGGTGGTCTTCAGTGCTTCGACCACCTGGTACTCGCTGCTCTTGGCGACGATGCACACGGCGCTGGTGTTGGCGGCGATCAGGTTGGCGAGCGTGGTGTCCTCGTCGACCTTGCCGCGCGGGCGGCGGGTCGATCCGAACGCCACGAGCGTCGAGGTGTCGAGCGACAGCTCGGTCTGGGCCCTGGCGAAGAACTCGATGTCCTTCGGGTTGGCGCCCGGCCACCCGCCCTCGATGTAGTGCACGCCGAGGAGGTCGAGTTGCTCGGCGATCCGGAGCTTGTCGTCCACCGTCGCCGAGACGCCCTCGACCTGGAGGCCGTCGCGCAGTGTGGTGTCGAAGACTTCGACGCTTCTCATGGACATGCTCCCGAAAATTGAGAAAGCCGCCCGATGGGCGGCTTGACGAACACGTGGGGGCCCACGTGTTCTACGTAATGATGATGATGGCGGAGGCGGGTGCGTTCGTCATCGCCGCCCATTCAACCCGAACGACGGCGCGGAGCGCAACCTCGGAGGCCAGGAGCAGCCCCGGACGCACCCGACCCTGTGCGCATCCCTGTGCATGAACGGTGGGGATCAGGTGGAGAATTCTCGGAAACCTGGGGGTAACGAAGAAGTTCCGTGGATAACCCTGTGACTTCCCAAATACCTCTTGACCTGGGGTTTCGCAGTGACTTTACTGATCCTCGTCCCGGGGAGCGCACGCCGACCGGGCCGGCGAGGGGAGCCGGGTCTCGGCCCGAATCCCACCGGCGGTCACGTGGCGCAGCGGCGTCGGGGCAGGACAGAACACCGGCCACCTCCGACCGGGCTCCGGGCAACCGGGGCGACGAGGAGTCGGCCTCCGGAGCAGGTAACTGCGACGGGGTCGGGTCAGACCGGGCCCATTGGGAACGATGGGCGACGGAGACCTGCTGGGTGCGGCTCGGGCAACCGGGGCGCAGTCGGCGAGACCGACCGGGCGTGCGGGCGACCGCAGGCAACGGGGGTCGTGGTTCGGAGCCGAGGATCTGGGGCCACCCCAACTGGCCGCCGGTGAGGCGGTTCCGATTGGCACCAGGACCGATGGCTCGGTTTACCGGGTCAGCGTGGAACGGTGACAACGGTCCGCAGGTCGGGCAACCGGCCGAGCGGGTCACATACGCGGCATCGCCCGCCGCGCCGGCAACGGCGAGACGGGCGATGTGTAGGTCGAGACGCAGGTTAACGCCCGTCGATCGACCAGTGGTGGATCTGTCCGACCGAGACGCCCCGGGGGCGCCGCTGGCGAGAGCCGGCGACGCCACCGGGGCGCTCTGCTTTTCCGGTCGATCCGATCGATCTCGTGAACATCTGTTGGCCTGGGGCCGACAATTGTTCACGAGTTCCGGTCGGCTCAGCCGTGTGCGGGTCGGATGGCGAGAGCTGTCGATCGAGGTCGATCTGCTCAGAAGGCGAGCTCGCACCAGTCCTTGTACTGCGCCTCTTGGCCACGCACCGCTCGGTGGTAGACCTCGGCGATCGCCTTGGTCTTCGGGCCGGGGCACGGGATCTCACGGTCGTCGACCGAGTTGACCGAGCTGACCTCGGCGGCGGTGCCGCACACGAACGCCTCCTCGGCGATGTAGAGGTCGCTGCGGGCGATGTTGTCGACGACCACGTCGTAGCCGAGGTCGCGGGCGATCGTCATCACCGAGTTCTGGGTGATGCCCTCGAGCGCGCCGGCCGACAGCGGCGGCGTCAGGAAGATGCCGTTGCGCGACACGAAGATGTTCTCGCCGGTGCACTCGGCGACGAGGCCGTTCGGGGCGAGCATGATCGCCTCGTCGTATCCCGCCTTCAGCGCCTCGACCTTGGCCAGCGACGAGTTGACGTAGTTGCCGGTGGTCTTGGAGGCGGGCGGCATGGTGTTGTGCTCGTGGCGCGTCCACGACGACACCTTCATCCGCACACCCTTCTCGACCGCGTCGTCGCCGAGGTAGGCGCCCCACGGCCAACACGCGATGGCGACGTCGACGCCGCACGGCAACGTGTTGAGCCCCATCTCGCCGTACCCGAGGTAGGCGATCGGGCGGACGTAGCAGGAGCCGAGCCCGGTGGAGCGGACGGTCTCCTTGGTCGCCTCGATGATCTCCTCGACGGTGTAGGGGATCTCGAACCCGATGATCTTGGCGGAGTTGTGCAGGCGCTCGATGTGCTCGGTCAGCCGGAAGATCGCCGGCCCGTCGTCGGTCTCGTACGCCCGGATGCCCTCGAACACGCCCGTGCCGTAGTGCAGGGTGTGCGTCAGCACGTGGATCTGAGCCTTGTCCCAGTCGACGAGCTCGCCGTTCATCCAGATCTTCGGAGTGGGTGTGATGGGCATGTGACTAGTTTCTCACGCGGGCGGCGATGGCGTCACCAACGTCGGTGGTGCTGCCGGTGACAGGCTCGACGCACGCCGCCCGGATCCGATCGGCCGCATCGCTCTCGTCCAAGAAGTCGAGCATCAGCGCGGCGCTGAGGATCGCCGCGGTCGGATTGGCCTTCCCGGTGCCGACGATGTCGGGCGCCGAGCCGTGCACCGGCTCGAACATCGACGGACCGGTGCGGGCCGGGTTGAGGTTGGCGGACGACGCCAGGCCGATGCCGCC
>CAYGLH010000403.1:0-3232 GCA_964350535.1 uncultured Ilumatobacteraceae bacterium | reverse complement strand
TGCACCACCCCAGCTACATCGACTTCTACGAGCAGGTGCTGGCCGACACCACCGATCCCGCCGAGATGTCGACCAGGTGGGAGCAGCAGTACGCGGAGGACGAGTGGTACCGCCACCTCTACCGCACCGGCTACGCCTATCACGGCGTGCACCCGTTCTACGCCTGGTACTGGGGCGCCCACGGCCAGCAGCACGCGGGCAAGGTCATCGTCGTCGGCGGTGATGCGACCGCGGTGCGCCGACTCGGCTTCACGCCGGACGCCCTCGAGATCGCCTCCGACGTCGTCGGCCGGTCCCCCACCATCAGCCACCTGCACGTCCCCGGCGTCCTCGTCGCCGACGTCACCTGAGGCGCGCTGCGTGTCCGAGTACCTCCGCCGAGCACAGCGCCCCGACGGCGCCGGTCGCCTCACGGCCCGCGCCCAGCGCCTGAGCGGGGTGGCCGCCGACGTCGTCGCCCGCGCCGCTCGCCCGACGCGCAACCTCGGATTCCCGTACCGCCGCCCGACCGCCCCGCGCGGCGTGGTGGTGCCCGACGAGGCGACAGGTCTCGGCGCCCACTACGACACCGAGTGGGCCCGCCGTCCTGCGGCCACCGTCGCCCGCGCTGCGATCGTCGAAGGCCCACTGCGCCTCGCCACCCGCGTCGTCACGAGCCCCGAGGTGTTCGGAACGGATCGGTTGGCCGACCTGGCCGCCCTCGACGAGCCACCGCCACTGATCTTCGCGCCGACCCATCACAGCCACCTCGACACCGGTCTCGTGATCAGCTCGGTGCCCCGCCCCTGGCGGCAGGACCTCGTGGTCGCCGCGGCGGCCGACTACTTCTTCGACAAGCACTGGAAGGCCACGCTCTCGGCGCTCGCCCTCAACGCGATCCCGATCGACCGCGAGATGACCGGTCGACGCTCCGCCGACCTCGCCCGCGAGCTGATCGACGACGGCTACAGCCTCGTCATCTATCCCGAGGGCGGTCGCTCGCCCGATGGCTGGGGACAGGAGTTCCGCGGTGGCGCCGCCTACCTGTCGTCGCGCACCGGCGCGCCGGTGGTTCCCGTCTTCATCGACGGCACGGGCGCGCTGTTCGGCAAGGGGATGAAGCGACCGCGAGTCGGGCGGACCAGGGTCGTGTTCGGCGCGCCGCTCACCGCTGCGGACGGCGAGTCGACCCGTCGGTTCAACGCCCGGATCGAGCGAGCCGTCACCACGCTCGGCGACGAGGCGAGCACGGACTACTGGACATCGTTGCGCCGCGACGCCGACGGCACCAGCCCGGCGCTCACCGGGCCGGACTACACGGGCTGGCGTCGCGACTGGGCGCTGTCCGACCAGCGTCGGCGTCGCACCACCGGCGTCCGCCGGCCGCGCCCGCGCCGTTGGCCCGACCTCGGCTGAGCGTCCGCGAAGCCGGCCGCTCCGCGATGGTGCATCATGGGCGGATGTCCGTCGGTCGGCGCGTGATTCCCGGGGTCCTCGTCGGCGCGTTGGTGCTCGGCGCGTGCTCGTCGGAGCAGACCTCCTCCCCACCGCCGACGGCCGCCACGACCGTTCCGCCGCGGACGACCCTGCCACCGACGACGACCGCCGCTCCCACCACCACCGCAGCGCCGACCACGACGACGACCACCCTCCCGCCGCCGTCCACGCTGCCGCCGCCCGGACCGCCCGTGGGCAACCGCGTCGACCTGTTCATCGGCGGCGCCGATCCGGACGTCGGATGGCTGGCGCTCGGCAACTGGAGCGGAACGGAGTGGGACGAAGGTGCCGACACGCCGTCGACGGGCTCACCGTTGCGCGTCGCGTCGTTGGGCACAGGCGTCAGCGACGCGGCCACCAGCGGCAGCGCCGAATCGTGCTTCGACGGCGAGGTAGGGCCGACGATCGGTCTCGACCGGCCCGCCGTCGAGCCACCGGGCTTCGGCTATGGCTACGTCGCCCTCCCCGGCGAGTGGGCCGTACATCCGCGCCCGGCGGTCGCCGTCTCCGACGACGTGCCGCGCTATCGGGCGATCGCCGAACAGCTGCTCGCCGACGACCCGGTCGACGCGTCCGCCGGGGAGATCGCCCAGTTCCTGCTCGCCGACCTCGACGCCGACGGCACCGAGGAGGCGATCTTCGTGTACGAGCGGGTGCAGGGTTCGACCGGCGGGCGCGGTGCGCCCGGCGACTTCTCGATGCTGGTGCTGGTCGACACCACCTCGGCCACGCCGTTCGTGATCTTCGACTCGGTCGTGCCCCCACTGCCGCCGCCGACCACCGACCCCGAGACCAGCAGCACCGTCCTCCAGGTGCCCGACATCCTCGAGCGGGCGCGGGTCCTCGACGTCGCCGACCTCAACGGCGACGGTCGGATGGAGTTGATCACCCGCACCTGGTACTACGAGGGCGGCGGAGCGATCGTCACGACGTACCGCGACCGCGAGGTCGACGAGGTGCTCACCGCCGGCTGCGGCGCGTAGCGCACCCGGCCGAGCCCGCTCCCGGTCACCGCCTCACCAGGTGTCGACGTTCGGCCGGCGGGTGGCGCGCGGGTCGACCTCGGCGCGGTGGGTCGGCGGCGCGCCGGCGAGCAGCGTCGAGATCCAGCGGCGTGTGTCCGCCGGGTCGATGGCGTCGTCGATCTCGAAGTGGCTGGCGGTGTTGAGCGCCTTGCCGTGCTCGTACATGCGGTCGACCATCTCCTGGAACAGCTCCTCGCGAGCGTCGGGGTCCTCCACCGCCTCGAGCTCCTTGCGGTAGCCGAGCCGCACGGCGCCCTCCAGGCCCATCCCGCCGAACTCACCGGTCGGCCACGCCACACAGGCCAACGGCGCCTTGGTCGAGCCGCCCATCATCGCCTGCGCCCCGAGCCCGTAGCTCTTGCGGATGACGACGGTCACCATCGGCACCGACACGTTGGCGCCCGTGACGAAGAGTCGCGTGCAGTGACGGACGAGGGCGGTCTCCTCCACCTCGGGTCCCACCATCATCCCCGGCGTGTCGCAGAGCGTGATGATCGGGAGCCCGTGGGCGTCGCACAGCTGCATGAAGCGCGCCGCCTTGTCGGCGCCCGCCGAGTCGATGGCGCCCGCGAGGTGCCGCGGGTTGTTGGCGATCACCCCGACCGGACGGCCCTCGATCCGGGCCAGCGCGGTGATCATGCCGACACCGAAGCCCGCCCGCAGCTCGAGCACAGAGCCGACGTCGAACAGGCCGTCGATCGCGTCGCGCATCTCGTGGGCCCGGAGGCGGT
>CAYGLH010000402.1:0-3247 GCA_964350535.1 uncultured Ilumatobacteraceae bacterium | reverse complement strand
GGGACGTACGTGCCGTGCTGGATGCCGGCGAGCGCGTCATTGAGCGCCGCCTGGGCTTCCTTCTTCGTGCGGACCCCGCCGATCTCGCGCTGGCGGCGACGGCCGCGATCGTCGATGCCGGCGTCGACGCGGAAGCTCCACGTGCCGCCGGTGGTGCGGGGCTTGCGCACGCTCCCCTTCATGCCCGTCGAGCCTACGCTTCACAAGTGCACGTGGGCAATCCGTGGGCACGAGGACAAAATCCTCAGTTACCGAGAACCCTGTATGGCCTCTGAGCGGGACTTTTACCGGAGCCGGGTGCGAGAATCGAACTCGCGACCACATGATTACAAGTCAAGTGCTCTACCAACTGAGCTAACCCGGCGAGGGGGATCAGGCTACCGACGGTGGTCGGGGGCCGGTGGCTGGACTCTGGACGTGAATCGTGACGAGGGGTGCAAGGAATCCCGTCGAGAGTTGGGCGGGAGGATGACGTGGGCGCGACGGCCGTCCCGTCAGATGCCGAAGTTCCCGGACCGGACCGCCTCCACGGCCGCCTCGTCGCCGGAGAGCTCGACGTCGCTGACCTGCTGGCGACCGAACACGAACAGCACGAGCTCGCCGACGGGGCCGGTCACGGTGACCGACGGGGTGGCCGACTTGGCGGTGATCGGGTCGTGCTCCGGTTCGGTCGGTGCGAGGACGATGCCCACCTCCGACGAGCGGACGAGGCGCTTGGCCATCCGCAGCGCGCCGGCGAGGTCGCCGACCAGCTCGGGATCGAGCTGACGCTGGTCCCAGGTCGCCGCGGCCCGCCGGACGTCCTCGTGGTGGACGAAGAACTCGGCGGTGTTCATCAGCCGGTCGACGGCGGCGAGGCGAGCGGGGAACCAGATCGGCGGACCAGATCGGACCTGCTCGACGAGCGCTTCCCACTCCGTCTCGGCGATCGACGCCTGGACCTTCTCGGCATGCGACGCCGCTTTGCCGAACACGATGCCGACGGCACCGTCGGGCCGCCGTTCGCGCATCACGAGGTGGGCGGCGAGGTCGCGCGCCGTCCACGGGTCGCAGAGCGTCGGCGCGTCGGGACCCACCTCGAGGAAGAGGTCGCACAGGGCGAGCCGCTCCCGGCGCGCCGGGGTGTCGGGAAGGTCGAGCATGCGCGAACGGTACCGTCTCGCTCGTCGACCAGGTTTGGAACGCCCTCGCGCGGGGAACCGTTCGGGCCATGGACACCATCTTCGAAGCGATCCGACAGGACCACGAGACACAGCGCACGCTCGTCGACCAGCTCGTGAAGACCGAGGGTGAGAGCGGCAGCCGCAAGGAGTTGTTCGCCGACCTGCGCGTCGAGCTCGAGGCGCACGCAGCGGCCGAGGAGCGGTTCTTCTACGTGCCGCTGATGGAGCACGACCGCTCGCAGGACAAGGCCCGGCACTCGGTCGCCGAGCACCACGAGCTCGACGAGCTGATCGAGCAGCTCGAGGGCTACGACATGAGTGGACCGCAGTGGATCCAGACCTTCCGCGACCTCGCCGATCGCCTCACCCACCACCTCGACGAGGAGGAGGCGGAGGTCTACCCCGTCGCCGGGCAGGTGCTCGACGACGAGCAGAAGGGCACGCTCGGCGCCGGCTACAAGAGCGACATGGAGCGGCGGCGCAACGAGTCGTGAGCGTGGTGCGGGCGACCGGTCAGCGACCGGTCTCGGCCCACGACAGCAACTTGAAGATCGTGACCATCCGGTAGTCGAGGCTCGTCGGCAGGCGGTCTCGTCGGGTGCACGAGACGAGGCTGACGGTCTCGCCCGACACCTTGCGCGTGTGGGCGAGGATGTCGTCCGTACGGTTGCTGGTGATGTACTCGGCGACCATCTCGTACGTGTAGACCCGGTTGTCGCCGGTGTAGATGTGCAGCCGGTTGCCCGCCCGCAGCTCGTGCTGCAGGCGGTAGATGCCACCGTTGCCCCAGAACGGCGCCGGACCCTCCGTGCGGTGCCCGAAGAGCACCACGCTGCGCAACTCGTCGCCGACGAGACCGGTGCCGGTCCAGTGCCAGCTGTGGCCGGCATCGACGACCGGGTCGGCTGCCCCGCCGAGCACGAGGTTGTTCTGGAGGCGCATGTTCGGCACGTCGACGCGCCACGGCAACTGCGCAGGCGGCGGCGACGGATTGGCGGGGACGCTCGTCTGGATCGGCGCCGGTGGCCCCGTGAACCGCCCGACCACGTCGAAGATCAGCTCGCCGCCGCGCTGGGCGAAGCAGGCGATGCCGCGCGTGCTGGCCGCCACGATCACATGGTTGGCCACCGTCTGATTGGCGGCGAACGCGTTCAGGCTCGACACGAACTCGCGCCGGAGCTGCGCGCCGTGCATCGTGAAGTAGCCGGAGCCCTTGGTCTTGGTGGTGGTGAGGTTCATCGCCACCGCCGACGTGTTCGCCCGCTGGGCGGCGGAGAACGGCAACGCCGCCGCCTTCGTCCACCCCGACCAGACGGAGAACGCCTCGTCGCGGGTGTCCACCAGCCGGCGCGGCGTGATCGGGACGAACAGCCCCTCCTCGGACGACGGGTGGCTGTCGCCGGTCATGTAGCCGGCGACGTCGATCAGGAAGTGCGTCCCCTTCTGGGTGTACACGTTGATCGCCGGCAGCCCGCCGCTCGACCCGAGCTCGCAGATGAACCCGACGGCGCGGATCTCGCCGGTCCCCGGGTTGACGTTCGATGCCAACGGCAGCGACTTGCCCGACGGGAAGACGGTGCAATAGCCCGACGACGACGCCTCGAGCACGGTGAGGTTGCCGACCACGGCACTGGCGTTCGCCGGGACGTACCCGTTGAGGTTGACCGTGACGGTCTGACCCGCTCGCGGCTTGCTGCCGCTGTACCGGACGCGACTGGACGGGCGGGTGTCGATCACCCGGTTCGGCTGCGTGCGGACGAGGCGTCCACCGCGCCGCGCCGTGGAGGTCGGCACGTACACCCCGGCGACGTCGACGATGATCTCCGCTGCCTGGTGGGTGCAGATGTCGACCGTCCCGCCACCGCCGAGCTTGACCGTGACGAGGTTGGACACGACATGGTTGCGGCCCGTCATGTTCATGTTCGACGTGCCCGGCCACGAGGTGCCGCCGGGATACGCCGCCAACCAGTTGCCGGACGACGCGCGGTTGATCGTGGTGACCGTGAGCACCGCCGCGACGGCCGCGCCGCTGGTGCCGCCGCGCCCGGCCACCCTGACCCGGATCGCCGGTCGGCCTCCCGGTC
>CAYGLH010000401.1:2955-3261 GCA_964350535.1 uncultured Ilumatobacteraceae bacterium | reverse complement strand
CCGTGGAGCCCCGGAGGAGGTCGACGATCTCGAGGACCGCCCGCGCCTGCGTCATCCGATCGGGAGCGATCCGCCGTGTGGCACGGAGCAGTTCGGTGCGTGCCAGATCGCTCGTGACCATCGCGTCGGATCGTCGCCCGAGCCACCGCCTGAGCGGTCCCGTCTCGGGCTCGCGCACCACGAGCTTGGCGAGTGCCGATGTGTCCAGGTAGACGGCCATCGGTCGTCAGAAGCGCCCGTCGGCGCGGTCTTCGGCGATCGCGTCGGCGAGCGACGGACCGTCGGCGGCAGGCGGAAGATCGGCGA
>CAYGLH010000401.1:0-2922 GCA_964350535.1 uncultured Ilumatobacteraceae bacterium | reverse complement strand
CGGACGAGCCTCACCGGACGAGCGAAGCTGATCGAGCCGGCGAGCCGCCAGGGGTGCCAGCTGGGCGACAGGCCGCCCGCGGTCGGTCACCACCAGCACCTCGCCGGCGGCCACCCGAGCGATCACCGCCGACGCATTCTGCTTCAACGCCCTGATCCCGATCTCGTCCATGTGCTGCCATGTAGAACATGGACGGGTGGCCCGCCTGTGGGCATTCCAGCTCACGCGGCTGCTCTCCGCTCTGGCGCGATGCCAGGGGAGCGCGTGTCGATGGCGACGGCATCGCCGATCCGAAGAGCGGACGCGAAGGCCGCAATGAAGCCCTCCAGAGCGATGACCACTTCGATGACAAC
Source organism: uncultured Ilumatobacteraceae bacterium (assembly GCA_964350535.1). Taxonomy (GTDB): domain Bacteria; phylum Actinomycetota; class Acidimicrobiia; order Acidimicrobiales; family Ilumatobacteraceae; genus CAYGLH01. The sequence continues at coordinate 2,569 of CAYGLH010000401.1, read as the reverse complement.
GTCGATGGGTCCATGCCCGAGGCCGAGCGCCGTGACGATCCTGGGGTCGATCGCCGGCCACCCCGCGACGCGTGACGCTCCGTGCGAGCCACCCAGCGCCGCGGACACGCGCTCGTGGACCAACGCCGCGACGTGGTCGGGTCGGATGTCGGACCCGTCGGGCAGGTCATCACACGTCGCATCCTTGTTACGGCCGGCGCCACCGCGAGCGAGACGGGCGTGATGCGCCACCTCGAGCAACAGCGGGTCGGGCCACCCGACGACGAACCCGGGGAGCACGACGGCGAGTCCGCGGCGGCAGTGGTCACTGACCGCTGCGAACCACAGCTCCGCGACCCGAGCGCAGAGGTCGGGCGAAGCTCCCGCGGTGAGCATCGACAGCAGATGGGCGTTGAGCACCAGTTCCGCATCGACCCGCTCGTCGAGCGGTCGCTGGTGGCGGTCGGACATCGTTCCCTCCCGAGACGAGTCGGTCGATGGAGGGGGAGTCGGTACGAACGACGCTACAGAAGGGGTGTCGCAGAGCCGGTCGCGGACCCTGGCCGCCGGTGGTGGTGCCCGCCCGAGGCTCGAACCCGGGTGCCTGCCAGTCGGGCGGAGGAACTCAGTCGAGTGCCCAGGCGCGGCGAGGTCTGCTGGTGTGAGCCGCCCGAGATCGGCCGACGCCCGGTCGTGGTGCTGTCGCGTGACGTTGCGATCTCGCGGCTTCGGCGGGCCTTGGTGGCTCCGTGCACGACCACTGTTCGGGGCTTGCCGAGCGAGGTCGTGCTCGAGCCCGGCGACGACCCGATCGGCCGCAGGAGCGCGGTCAACCTCGACTCGGTCGAGTCGGTGTCGGTCGACGTGCTCGTGGAGCGGTTGGGGGCATTGAGCGGCTCGCGCATGAGCGAGGTTTGTGCCGCGTGGCAGTCGCCACCGACTGTGGCTGACGAGACGGACCGACTCCTGCGGCACGCCGGGTATCTATGTCTCGGGCTTCGGCTGGCGTGACCGCCTCGCGGGCGCCCCGTCGGACGCCCTTGGCTGGTGGGCCCATACGGCGTAGAGCTTTGGTCTGCATTATGTAGACTCCGGCCCGTGCCCTCTTCGACGACGATCCGCGTCGACCTCGAGACGCGAGCGATGCTCCAGGAGCTGGCGGCGGCGTCGGGTGACTCGATCATGGACACCACTCGTGCCGCCGCCACCGCCCTGCGACGGCAGCGGTTCGCGCGCCGGGTTGCCGACGAGTTGCAGACGATGCAGCAGCGCGATCCGGATGCATGGGCCGAGTACCTCGCCGAGGCCGGGCTGAGTGACGTCACCGATGGCGTCGATTGACGACCTCTGGCTGGTCGACGTCGGCCCCAGCCCCGGCGAACCAGCCCATCATCGTCCCGCACTGGTGCTCGGTCCTCCCGCCTCCTTCGGCACGGGCTTTCCGTTCGTCCTGTTGTGCCCGCTCACGACGACCCGTCGCGGGCTCTCGCTGCACGTGGAGGTCGAGGCGACTGAGTCGACCGGTCTGGACGAGGTGAGCTACGTCCAGTGCGAGCTCTTCCGCTCGGTGAACCGGCGGCGGCTCGTGCACCGCCTCGGCGCGATCGACGCATCGACGAGCACACAGGTCGCCGAGATCGTCGACACCCTGCTCGGCCGCTGACCCGGCGACGCTCTCGGGCGGGGACGGCGTGGCTCGACGAGCCCAGCCCGGCGCTCGGCGGACGCACACCACGGGAGGCCGGCGCCACCTCGGCCTGTGACGGCGGACGCCGTCAGCTGACCACGATCATCGCGACGGTGACGAGCACGCTGATCGCGGCCAGCGTCACGCCCTGCGCCGCCAGGATCCAGGTGACGATGGTCCGCTGGAGGCGAGTCTCCAGCGATGCGATCTCGAGCCGGACATCGCTGCGCAGCTCGGTCATCTCGGATCGGAACTCACCGCGCAACTCGGCCATCTCGGATCGCAGCTCGCCCCGCAACTCGGCCATCTCTCGCCGCAGGTCGGTGCGCAGGAGGGCGAGGTCGTCGTGGGTGGCGACGTCGGTCCAGGAGATCGGTGGGATGGCGTTCATGACGATGTCGGCGCCGGATTGCCCGAGCGATGACTGCTTGACGAGCTCGTAGAGCTCGCGCCGCTGTGATTCGGTCAGTGCCACGATGGTACTCCTCTGGAGAGATCACGGCGGGAGGCCGCGCGCGTGTCGTGGGGTGACCCGGGCACCGATCATCGAGGGTGCTCCGCCCGGCGCGCTGACGTCCGAACAGTGCCACAGCCCTGTCCTAACCTGTGGGTCACGGTCGTCGTCGGGAACCGACTCGACGTGCCGCCATCGCGACATTGGTCGCCGATCGCTCCGCAGGCGGAGCCGCCGATCACTCGACCCATGTGAGGTGCGCGATGGCATCGCAGTCTGTTCCCCGTCTCGAATTCGCCGACCCCGAGGACGTCCGCGACTGCGGTCCGTGGTGCGAGCCGCTGCACATGGTGGAGCGCGTGGTCCACGATCATCCCGACGGCCGCTACTTCGACGTCGACCACTTCGGCGTCGGCGTCAAGTTGCTGCGGCGGGGCCGGCCCGACATC
>CAYGLH010000400.1:0-3269 GCA_964350535.1 uncultured Ilumatobacteraceae bacterium | reverse complement strand
GACGGCAACACCTCCCGAGTGCCATCCTTGACAGCTATTCGTACCCTCGACACGACCGAGCCGGCGCACTCAGCGGCCCGCGAGCGTCCCCTCGCCCGCGTCGCCGGCGCGACGTTCACGCGACGCGCCGCCGGTCTGGCCGGACTCGTGGCCGTCGTGCTGATCGGCGTGCTGATGTCCTTGGCCCTGGGAGCGGCCCCGGTTCCGCTCTCGACGGTGATCGAGTCGTTCACGTCCTACGACATGACCGACACCGACCACCTGATCGTGCGTGAGCTGCGCGTCCCGCGGACCGAGCTGGGCATCCTCGTCGGTGCGGCGCTCGGCACGGCGGGCGCACTGATGCAGGGCGTGACGCGCAACCCGCTCGCCGACCCCGGACTGCTGGGCGTGAACGCCGGTGCGGCCTTCGCCGTGGTCGTGGCGATCGCTGCCTTCGACACCGATTCGACGTTCGGACTGGTGTGGTTCGCCTTTGCCGGCGCCGGCCTCGCCTCGGTCGCGGTGTACGCGCTCGGCACCGGCGGTCGGGCGGGTGCCACCCCGGTCCGCTTGGCGCTCGCAGGGGCTGCGCTCGCCGCGCTGCTCTTCGCGCTGACGCGCGCCGTCACGTTGCTCGACCAGGCGACGCTCGACCGGTTCCGGTTCTGGGCGGTGGGCTCGCTCGCCGGCCGCGGCGACGTCGCCGGTCCGATCGCGCCGTTCATCCTCGTCGGCCTCGTCGTCGCCATCGCTGTCGCCCGCCAACTCAACGCGATCGCCCTCGGCGAGGACGCCGCACGCTCGCTGGGGACGCGCATCGGGGTCATCCAGGCGACGAGCGTCGTGGCCATCACGCTGCTGTGCGGCGCCGCCGTGGCCGTCGCCGGCCCGATCGCTTTCGTGGGCCTCGTCGTTCCGCACGCCATGCGGGCGTGGTTCGGTCCGGACCAACGCTGGTTGCTCCCGGCGTCGGCCCTCGCCGGCGCCTCACTGCTGCTGGTCTGTGATTCACTCGGCCGGATCATCGCCCGGCCCGGCGAGGTCCAGGTCGGCATCATGACCGCCGCCATCGGTGGACCGGCGTTCATCATCCTCGTCCGTCGCACCCGGATGGCGCAGTTGTGACGGCGATCGACCAGCCGACGAAACCGGCCGATGCGCTCGGGATCCGCGGCAAGGTCGTCCGCCGTCCCGGGTTCTCCGTGCGCGTCGACGTCCGGTCCGCCGGGGTCTGTCTCGCGCTCGCCGCGGCGATCGTGGTGGTCGGGCTGTGGTCGATCAGTGTCGGCGACTTCGCCATCCCGATCCGCGATGTCGTCGCCACGCTCCTCGGCAACCCGACCGACGACTCGGAGTTCATCGTCGGCACGCTGCGCCTGCCGAGGGTGCTGGTGGCGATCGGGGTCGGCGCGGCCTTCGGGATGTCGGGTGCGATCTTCCAGTCGTTGGTCCGCAACCCGTTGGGATCACCCGACATCATCGGATTCAACTCCGGCGCCGCACTCGGGGCGGTGATCGTCATCGTGTGGTTCGAAGGCACGACGACGCAGGTGTCGCTGGGAGCCGTGGCGGGCGGGCTGATCACGGCGCTGCTCGTGTACGTGCTCGCCTGGAAGCGGGGTGTCCAGGCCTACCGTCTCGTGCTCGTCGGCATCGGGGCCGGCTTCGCGATCACGGCGACGATCGACTACCTGATCACCCGCGCCCAGATCACCGACGTGCAGCGCGCCGCGGTCTGGATGACGGGATCCCTGAACGGCGTCGGCTGGGACGAGGTGCGGATGGTCGCCGGGGCGTTGGTCGTGCTGGGCCCGCTGGCGATCCTCATGCAGCGGCGCCTCGATCGGCTCGACCTCGGCGACGACACCGCCGCCGGGCTCGGCATCAACGTGGCCCGCACGAAGCTCGTCCTCGTGCTGGTCGGCGTGATGCTCGCCGCACTCGGTGTCGCCGCCGCCGGCCCGGTCGCGTTCGTCGCGTTCGTCGCCGGGCCGATCGCCCGCCGGATGGCCTCGTCGCCCAGCGCCTGCATCGTGCCGGCCGCCTTCGTCGGCGCGTTCGTGATGGTGATCGCCGATCTCGCGGCGCGCCGGCTGATGGCCCCGACCGAGTTGCCGGTCGGCATCATGACCGCGGCGATCGGCGCGCCCTATCTGCTCTGGTTGCTCACCCGTCAAGCCCGTACAGGAGCGCTCTGACCATGGACACTGCAGCCGACGCCGCCACGCGCCTCCGCGCCGAGGGGGTTCGTCTGGCGTATGACGACTACGTCGTCGTCGACCGCCTCGATCTCTCGATCCCCGACGGTGAGATCACCGTGATCGTCGGCCCGAACGCGTGCGGGAAGTCGACACTGCTGCGGGCCTTGGCCCGGTTGCTCAAGCCCAGCGAGGGGCAGGTGGTGCTCGACGGTTCGGCGATCCACTCCGTTCCGACCAAGGAGGTGGCGCGGCGCCTGGGGTTGCTCCCGCAGACGCCGATCGCGCCCGAGGGGATCCTCGTCGTCGACTTGGTCGCCCGCGGCCGCACGCCGCACCAGAAGCTGTTCCAGCAGTGGTCGAAGGCGGACGAGCAGGCGGTGCGCGAGGCACTGGAGGCCACCAACACGCTCGACCTCGCCGACCGTCCGGTCGACGAGCTCTCGGGTGGGCAACGCCAGCGGGTCTGGATCGCGATGGCCCTCGCCCAGGACACCGACCTGCTGCTGCTCGACGAGCCGACCACCTATCTCGACATCACGCACCAGATCGAGGTGCTCGACCTCGTCCACCGCCTCAATGTGGAGCGTCAGCGCACGATCGTCGTGGTGCTGCACGACCTCAACCTGGCGTGTCGGTACGCCCACCACGTGGTGGCCATGCGCGATGGATCGATCGTGACCGCGGGGCCACCCTCGGAGGTGATCGACGCACGCTCGGTGCACGATGTGTTCGGGCTCCACTGCGACGTGATCCCCGACCCGATCAGCGGAACTCCGCTCGTCGTGCCCCACGACGGCCGCCTGTACCGCTGACAGCAGCGTGGCCCTGCATCCGAACGCGGATGCCGATGCGTAGAGACCTGTGACGCCCATCACTCACAGGAGGAACCATGCGCTTGCGCACCCGCATCACGTCCATGCTCGCCGCCGGAGCCATCGCCGCCGGCGGTCTCGCGCTCTCGTCCACGGCAGACGCCCAGGAGCAACCGACCCTCGCCGACATCCTGCAGGCGCAGGGCGGCGCAACCGACCGGAACTGGTACGACTTCGACATCCTCGCCGCAGGGGTCGAGGCCGCCGGCCTCAC
>CAYGLH010000399.1:3061-3273 GCA_964350535.1 uncultured Ilumatobacteraceae bacterium | reverse complement strand
GCACGCGCTCGAGCGGGGTCGATTCGAGCTCCCGCGGTGTGGGGCGGGTGGGATCTGGGACTGGCCGGTCACGCCGCGTTGCCCGGACTGCGGCTCGTTCGAACACCGGTGGGAGGAGACGGCGTTGACCGGGCGGGTCTTCTCGTGGACGCGGATCTGGACGAACTTCGCTCCGGAGCGCTCCGCGGGTGGACCGTTCGTCGTCGTGCTGG
>CAYGLH010000399.1:0-3035 GCA_964350535.1 uncultured Ilumatobacteraceae bacterium | reverse complement strand
TCGGGACGCTCGAGGGGAGCGAGTCCGGATTGGAGATCGGGCGCCTGCTGCGCGGCCGGATCAAGGCGCCGTCACCGGAGGCGAAGGGCGTCGCATCGGTCGCATGGTCGATCGTCGACGGATCCGACGAGGAGGGGTGAGGCCGTGACCTGGGAACACAAGGGCAAGACGGCGATCGCAGGGATCGGCACGACCCCGTACTACCGGCGCGGGCAGTCGGCCGAGTCCGTGACCTCGCTGACCGTTCGGGCGATCGTCGCTGCCTGCGATGACGCCGGCATCGACCCGCGCGACGTCGACGGGTTCGTCTCGTACGGTGCCGACCACAGCAGCGGCACGAGGCTCGCTCCGAGCCTCGGTACTCGGGATGTCCGATGGTCGGCGATGGCGTTCGGGGGTGGAGGGAGCGGCACCGCCCCGGCGGTCGCCATCGCCGCCAGCGCGATCCTCGCCGGCTTCGCCGACACGGTCGTCGTCTACCGGGGTGTCAGCCAGACCGAGGGGCGCCTGCTCGAGCTCGTGAAGGAAGATCACATGTCGCCGCAGTACGAGGTCAACGGTCTCGTCGCACCGGTGGAGTTCATGGCTCTGCGCACCAGAAGGATGCTGGAGGTCGCCGGCGTGCCACGCTCGGCGATGCGCGACTTCGTGCGCGCTGCGTACCACCACGGGTCGCGGAACCCGGCGGCGTCCGCTCGCGGCGTGGAGGTCAGCGACGAGGACTACGAGTCCTCGCGCTACATCGCCGAGCCGTACCGGCTCTTCGACTGCTCGCGAGAGAACGATGGCGCGGCCGCCGTCATCGTGACGTCCGCAGAGCGCGCCCGCGATCTTCGACAGCCGCCGGCGTACGTCCTGGCCGCACCGCAGAGCATCCCACAGGGCTGGGGAGAGCGCGGCGAGAGCAATGATCCCTACTGGTGCTCGGGCTTCTTCACGGTCGGTGAGCGGCTCTGGTCCGACGCCGGTCACGGCCCTGACGAGATCGACGTGGTGCAGGTGTACGAGAACACGGTCGGTCTGGCCGTGGCCTCGCTCATCGAGCTCGGGTTCTGCACGCCGGAGACCGCCGGTGAGTTCTTCCGCTACGAGAACCTCATCGCACCGAATGTCGGACTCCCCGTCAACACTGCCGGAGGCAACATCGCCGAGGGCTTCTTCCACGGCATGGGTCTCATCCTCGAAGGCGCCCGCCAGATCCGCGGCGACTCGGTGAACCAGGTCCCGGACGCAGCGCTGTCGCTCGTCACGGGTGGGCCCGGCGGACAGGGCAGTGCGGTGTTGCTCGGCACCGAGCCCTGACGAGAGCTGGTCCGGACGGCATCACTCGCATTCGACGCGCGCAGGACTAGAGGTTCCGCCGCACGTCGCGGAACGGGACGGCGGTGTCGACCGACGGCTCACGAGGGAGGCCGAGCACCTTCTCGCCGAGGATGTTCCGCTGGATCTCGTCGGTGCCTCCGGCGATCGACTGACCGGGAGTCGAGACGAGCACCTCGGCGATGACACCGTCGAAGGGGGCGTCGTCGCCGCGCAACATGGCCCCGGCCCCAGCGACGAGCGAGTGCAGCGAAGCGGAGCGCCGGGCGATGATGCTCATCGACAACTTGCCGAGGGAGCCCTCGGGGCCCGGGGGTCGGCCCACCGATCGGTTGTCCCGTGCGCGTTGTGCCGTCCACTCACTGACGCGCTGGAGCGTGACAAGTTCAGCGAGACGTTGTCGGACCAGCGGGTCGACAGTCGAACCCCGCTGTCTCGCGTGCTCGACCGCGAGGTCCGGTCGGCCGCGGCGCTGTGGATACCACTCGTAGGTCTTGTAGTGCAGGTCTGCCTCGCGGCGCGCCTCGTCGATCGCTCGGCCCGTGCCGTCCGGCAGCGCGGGTGCCGTGCGCCCGCCGAACCGTCGCTCGTGGGACAGCGTGGTCAGCGCCACCGTCCAGCCCCGGCCTGGTTCGCCGACCACGTGATCGGTCGGGATCCGCGCGCCATCCATGAACACCTCGTTGAACGAGGCGTGGTGGTTCATCTGGGCGAGCGGCCGCACCTCGATGGCGTCCTGGTCCATTGGCAGGACGAAATAGGTGAGCCCGTGGTGTTTCGTCGCTCCCCAGTCCGTCCGCGCGATCAGGATCCCGAAGTCGGCGTGATGAGCGCTGGTGTTCCAGACCTTCTGCCCGGTGATCCGCCAGATGTCGCCATCGAGCTCGGCGCGGGTGGTGAGCCCGGCGAGGTCCGATCCGGCGCCGGGTTCGCTGAACAACTGGCACCAGGTCGTCTCACCGGTGAGGATCGGGGCGAGGTGCCGCTCGCACAGGTCGTCCGAGCCGTGCGCGATCAACGTGGGTGCTGCCAGCTGGGCTCCGGCGCCGACCGGGAGCCCGACCGCCCCGGCACGGCGCAGTTCCTCGGCGAGGATCACCTCGGACCACGCCGGAAGCCCGCGACCGAGGTGGGAGGCGGGCCAGGACGGGACGGCCCACCGCGCCTCCACGAGCCGCCGTCGCCAACCGAACAGCGCGAGCCCGGGATCCCACGCGTCCTCCAGCCATTCCCGAAGTGCGTGGCGCACTTCGCCCGGCGTGGCGTCGGGCCCGATCGGATCGTCGATCTCCACGGTCGACAGGGTAGCAAGTTGTCGATATGAATATCGACTCCGCGGACCCGCACCGCTTGTCGGGTCGGCCGCCCGCGGCTAGATTCTCGACATCGATATCGATACGTCGGTGCGTTGCCGATGCATCCGATCTTCTGTCCGACGCCGGGAGAGCTGCCATGGACGATCTGCACATCCGAAACGGTTTCCTGATCGATGGCACGGGCCGCCCCGGCCGCCCGGGCGACATCGCAGTTCGCGATGGCGTGATCACCTCGGTCGGATCGGTCGACGGCGCGGCACGGCGGACGGTGGACGCCGCCGGCCGCCTCGTGACGCCGGGGTTCGTCGACATCCACACCCACTACGACGGACAGGTGTGTTGGGACCCGACGGTCTCGCCGAGCTTTACGGCCGTGTCGCGCATCTGGTGCGGAAGGAC
>CAYGLH010000398.1:0-3280 GCA_964350535.1 uncultured Ilumatobacteraceae bacterium | reverse complement strand
GGCGCTCCCCGGGCGTGGCCCTGCCGGTTTGGCGTCGCGCCTGGCACACTGGTCGCCCATGCGTCGCCGCTCGCAACTCGTCCCCTGGAAGTCTGCCGGACGACTCACCGAGCGCCAGGCCAGCGGCGACGACGTGGTGCGGGCGACGGGCTGGGTGTTCAACAACGAGACCGGCAGCGATCTCACGATGGCCGAGTTCGTCGCCACCGGCGACCAGGAGGTGCCGGCGTACCTCACGGTGTTCGGCCTGCGCCCGGACGCGGAGGCTCAGGCCGCGGGTGCGGCGCCGACCGAGCAGCAGACGATCGTGGAGATCGGGTGTGGCATCGGCAGGATGACCTGCGCGTTCACGCGCGAGTACGGGTCCGTCGTCGCCTGCGATCTCGATCCCGGCTTCCTCGAGCGCTGCCACGAGACCGTCGCCCGGTACGGCAAGATCGATCGGCTGCGGACGAGCCGGGTCGTCGACGGGAGCACGCTCGACCTGCCGCCGAACAGCACCGACATCGCGTTCAGCTACATCACGCTGCAGCACTGCGATGCCGACGACGCGCTGGCGCTCACGTCCGAAGCCGTGCGGGTCACGCGGCCGGGCGGCAAGGTGGTGCTCAACTACCGCCGCAAGATGGGCAGCGACTGGATCCTGCTGCCGCTCGGCGCCATCACCCGCGGCTTGTTCCGCGTCCCGAAGTTCGGTTCCTGGCTGTCGCGCCGTCGGCTGCCCGCCCGCCTCGGCTGGCAGGCGAACCGCTTGTCGCCGAGCGAGGTGATCGGTCCGCTCGGGGTGCAGCTCCGCGACGTCGAGCTGTGGCACAACCCGAAGGTCAAGCTGAGCTCACCCGGCACTGCGTCGCGCACGTTCGAGGGGATCAACCCTCACCACTACTGGGTGATCGCCACCGTCAGATGACGGCCGGGTGTGTCGACACACCCGCATGCGAGACTGTCGCCCATGAGGACAACGAGGGGTCTGAGTTCGTCGCGCCTGCTGGTCGCCGGTGTGGTCGTCGCGGGACTGCTGGCGGCGTGCACCAGCGACGACGATGGTGCCGAACCCACGGACGCACTCGTCACCGAGCCGCCAGGTACCGAGCCGCCGGCGACGGACCCGCCCGCCACGGACCCGCCCGCCACGGACGCACCTACGACCGAGGCACCCACCACCGAGCCGCCCGCGCCGGCGATCACCGAGGACCGGGCCTTCTACATCCTTCCCCCGGGCAACTACGGCGGGCTCCCCACCACGGACAACTCGCTCGACCAGCTCCCGCTGTACGACGGGCTCACACCGCTGCGGGGCGACATCACCGATGCCGACCTCGACGCCTACTTCCTGGCGCAGGACTTCGAGCCGATCGGCGAGACCCGGGTGGAGGAGACGGGTCGGCCGGGCACCAGCATCGCCTACGACGAGTTCGGCGTCGCCCACGTCACCGGTGAGACGCGCGAGGACCTGGCGTTCGGCGCAGGGTGGGTCACCGCCCGCGACCGCGCCCTGTTGTTGCAGTTCGGTGCGGGCGCCTCACGGGTGGCGGTCGCCGACGTCCCCGGTGTCGACGCGTTCTCGCTGATCACCGACGCCCGCACGTTCGTGCCCAGCGCGGCGACCGAACAGCTGGTCACCGATCAGGTGCAGCTGATCCGCGACACCTACGGCGCGGAGGGCGACGAGATCGTCGCCGACGCCCAGGCCTACGCCGACGGGGTCAACGCCTACCGGGCGGCCAACGATCAGGCCGGCGCACCGTTCACGGTCAACGACGTCGTGGCCACCACCGCCCTGATCGGCTCGATCTTCGGCGCGGGCGGCGGCCGCGAGGCGCGCAACTCGGAGTTCCTCGCCGCTCTCGTCAACCGGCTGGGGGACGACCTCGGCACCCAGGTCTGGAACGACTTCATGCAGTGGGACGACCCGGAGGCGCCGACGACCCTCGACGAGACGTTCGACTACCCGACCTACACCGGCGGCGACGTGGTCGGCAGCGTCGTCCTCGACGAGGGCTCGTTGATCTCGCTCGATCCGTTGGCGCCCGAGGCCGGCGCCGTCCCCGCGGTCGAGGGCGTCCGCCTGCCGGGCACCGCGCCGGCGACGATCGATCCGGCGGTGTACACCGCCACGGACGGGCCGCCGGAGCGGCGGGCGTCGAACTGGCTGATGGTCGAGCCCGATGCCTCGGTCAACGGCACCACGCTCGCCGTCCAGGGACCGCAGCTCGGGTACTTCTACCCGGAGATCGTGCAGCAGATCCACCTCAGTGGCCCGGGCGTCGAGGCGCAGGGTGCGGCCGTCCCCGGGCTGGCGATGTACATGCTGATCGGACGGACCGACGACTACGCGTGGAGCCTCACTTCCGCGAGCCAGGACGTGCGCGACGTCTTCGTCGAGGTGTTGTGCGAGCCCGACGGCGCAGCGCCCACACGGGCGTCGGCGCACTACGAGTTCGAGGGCGACTGCGTGCCGTTCGAGATCTTCGACGCCGGCATCCTCGACGACCAACCGTTGCGCTACCCGGTGTCGGTGCACGGCCCGGTCATCGGGACGGCCACGGTCGACGGCGCGCCGGTGGCGTTGACCAGCAAGCGGTCCACGTTCGGTCGTGACGGCCTCAACCTCGGGGCGCTGAAGGACATGACCGAAGGCGATGCCGGCACCGCCGACGAGTTCTTCGACTCGGCCAACCGCTTCGGGTTCACCTTCAACTGGGGTTACGCCAACCGCGACGGCATCGCCTACTTCGCGTCGGGCCATCTCCCGGTGCGCGCCGCGGGCCTCGACCGCCGGCTGCCCACCCTCGGCACGGGTGAGTACGAGTGGCAGGGGTTCCTCGAGCTCGACGAGCACCCGCACGCCGACGGCCACCCGTCGGGGCGGCTGCTCAACTGGAACAACCAGTCCGCACCGGGCTTCATGCACGGCGACGGCAACCAGTACGGCTCGGTGCAGCGCGTCGAGAACTTCGACCAGTGGCCCGACAGCGCAGTGCTGGCCGACGTCGTGGGCGTGATGAACCGCGCCGCCACCGAGGACGAAGTGGCGACGGTGTGGCCGGTGATCAGCGCGGTGCTCGCCACCGGCGAGCCGAGCTCCGAGCTCGGCGCGCAGATGGTCGAGATGCTCGACGACTGGGTCGCCGACGACGCACCGTGGCTCGACGCCGACGAGGACGGCTTCACGGACCAGCCGGGGCCGGCCGTCTTCGACGATCTGGTCGACGCGGTCCAGCTGGCGGTGCTGGAGGACGTGCTTGGACCGGTGCTCGACGATGGCGTCGAGCTGGAG
>CAYGLH010000397.1:0-3322 GCA_964350535.1 uncultured Ilumatobacteraceae bacterium | reverse complement strand
GCCGAGCCTCTACTTCGGTCCCGACTGGAGCTGAGTGGGCGCTGCGGTCAGCGCGGGCCGCCGAGGAAATCGATGACCGTGGGGAATGCCTCACGATCCTGGAACATGAACATGTGGCCTCCTTCGAAGACCTGCAGTTCCGCGCGCGGGATCTCCTTGGCGAGGACCTGTGAGTTGGCCAGCGGGGCGAGGTTGTCGAAGCGGCCGGCGCAGACGAGCGTGTCGCAGCCGATCTCGCCCAGACGACCGGACACGTCGTGGCCGGCGCGGGCCGCCAGCTGTCGCTCGAGGCCTGCGGCGGCCTCCCCCGTCGGCCGCGTGCGGGCGCTCTCGGCGATGGCGTCGTAGAACGGGCCGAGGCCCGGGATCGGCTCGTCCGCCGTCGCGTCCCACCGGCGATCGAGCAGCCGCATCCGGATCGGGAAGGCGACCTCGGGCGACAGCTCCTGCAGGTCGTGCAACGGGTAGGAGGCGGCACTCCCGCCCGGCGACGTGCAGCACAGCACGAGTCGGTCGACCAGTTCCGGGTGCTCCACCGCGAGGTTGAGCGCCACCATCCCGCCGAAGCTGGTGCCGATGACGTGGCATCGCGACCAGCCGACCGATCGGACGAGGGCCGCGGCGTCGGCCGCGTAGTCGGCCATCGTGAACTCGCCCTCCGGCTTCGACGTGCGCCCCAGCCCGCGCTGGTCGAACGACAACACGCGGAAGTGCCGGTTGAGCGGCGACCGGTCCGGCATCGACACCCGCAGGTCGCCGCCCGTGCCCCCGATGTTCAGGACTGGCGGGCCGTCCCCGTGCACCTCGTAGTACATCTGCAGGTCGGCGACCTCGGCGAATGGCATCGCACCTTCCTAGCGCGCCGGTCGACCGCCGTAGATTCACACGGGTGCTGGCCGCCATCGGAGACCTCGTCGACGACGTCGCCGTCGCCCTCGGAGGCGACATCAACCACGCTGCGGACACCGACGCCCGGATCGTCCGGCGGCGCGGCGGAAGCGCCGCCAATGTGGCGGCCTCCGCGGCGCAGCTGGGAGCGCCGGCCCGGTTCCTCGGTCAGGTCGGTGCCGACGCCGCCGGCGACGGGCTGGTCGCCGACCTGGCCGACGCCGGCGTGGACGTCACGCATGTCCGCCGAGCGGGCACGAGTGGCACGGTCGTCGTCCTGGTCGAGCCATCCGGCGAGCGGACGATGCTCACCGACCGGCGGGCGTGTGTCGGACTCGACCGCCCCGATCGGGGTTGGTTGGCCGGCGTGGCGGTGCTCCACGTTCCGCTCTACTCGCTCGCCGAGGCGCCGCTGTCGACGACGGTGATGCGCGTGGCCGAGTGGTGTCGTGTCGATGCGATCCCGTTGTCGATCGACCTCTCCTCGACGACGGTGATCGACACGATGGGACCGGAGTCCGTGGTCGCGCTCCTCGAACGCCTGCGCCCTGCCGTCGTGCTCGCCAACGCCGACGAGGCGCGGCGGCTCGGCGTCGACGCCATGGTCGCCGGCGCACTCACCGTGGTGAAGCGCGGGGCCGACCCGGCGGTCGTGTACTCCGACGATCGGCGGCACGAGGTTCCCGCCGAACGCGTCGACGGGTCCGTGGACACCACGGGGGCCGGCGACGCCTTCGCCGCCGGCTTCCTCGTCGACCGCTTCGTCGGGGACGGCGTCACCGACGATGTCGTCGCGTCCTGCCGAGCGGGGCACCGCGCCGCGGCCGACGCGCTGCGCTCCGATCGGGCACCACGCGATTTGTAGGGTGTTCCGATGACCGAACACGTCGATGTGTTGATCGTCGGGGCCGGGATCTCCGGGATCGGCGCTGCGTACCACCTGTCCACCAACTGCCCCGGTCGTTCGTTCGCCATCCTCGAGGGGCGTGACGACATCGGCGGCACCTGGGACCTGTTCAAGTACCCCGGCGTGCGCTCCGACAGCGACATGCACACATTGGGCTACAGCTTCAAGCCGTGGACCGCGGACAAGTCGATCGCCGACGGACCGTCGATCATGTCCTATCTGCGCGAGACCGTCGCCGAGTACGGGATCGAACCACACATCCGTTTCCACCACCTGGTGAAGCGGGCCGAATGGTCGACCGCCACCTCGACCTGGACGGTGCACGCCGAGCGCGCCGACACCGGCGAGTCGGTCGAGCTGAGCTGCAACTTCCTGTTCATGTGCTCCGGCTACTACAGCTACAAGCAGGGTCACGACCCCGAGTTCGCCGGACGCGACCGGTTCCACGGCCAGATCATCCATCCGCAGGCGTGGCCCGAGGACCTCGACTACGCCGGCAAGAAGGTCGTCGTGATCGGATCGGGCGCGACCGCCGTCACGATCGTCCCGGCGATGGCCCCGGACGTCGAGAAGATCACGATGCTCCAGCGATCGCCGACCTACATGGTGTCGCGCCCCGACCAGGACGCCATCGCCAACCGGCTGCGCAAGGTGCTGCCCGACAAGGTGGCCTACGACATCACCCGCTACAAGAACATCACGCTGCAGCAGTTCATGTACAAGCGGGTGCGGGACAAGCCCGAGGAGTCGAGCAAGCGCCTCGTCGACATGGTCCGCGAGCAACTGCCCACCGACTACGACGTCGACACCCACTTCACGCCGACCTACAACCCGTGGGACCAGCGCCTGTGCCTGGTGCCCAACGGCGACATGTTCGAGGCGATCAGCTCGGGCTCGGCCGAAGTGGTGACCGGCGCGATCCGCGGTTTCACCGAGGAAGGAGTCGAGCTGGAGTCCGGCGAGGTCCTCGAAGCGGACATCATCGTGACCGCCACCGGCCTGAAGCTCGTCACGCTCGGCGAGATGGACATCGTCGTGGACGGCGAGCCGGTCGACATCTCCCAGACCTGGTCGTACAAGGGGTTCGCCTACAGCGACGTGCCGAACCTCGCCTCGTCGTTCGGCTACATCAACGCGTCGTGGACGTTGCGCGCCGACCTGATCTGCGAGTACGTGTGCCGGTTGCTCAACCACATGGACGAGACCGGCACCACGCAGTGCACGCCGCGGCTGCGCGCGTCCGACCGCGACATGCCACAGCGCGACTGGATCGAGAACTTCAGCTCGGGCTACATGCAGCGGGCGATGCACCTCATGCCCAAGCAGGGCGACCGCGAGCCGTGGATCAACCCGCAGAACTACAAGCGCGACAAGAAGATGTTCAAGAACGATCCCGTCGACGACGGTGTCATGCGCTTCACGATCCCACTCGACCACGAGCTCGAACGGCTGGCGACCGAGGCCGCGCCCGAGCCGGCGTTCAACCCCGCCGCCATCACCGCCGCCGGCTGACCGCAGTCACACCCC
>CAYGLH010000396.1:0-3333 GCA_964350535.1 uncultured Ilumatobacteraceae bacterium | reverse complement strand
ATCAACATGTGGCCCATGATGACAAGGGGGTCTCACAGGGTCGCGGATGCCGGTCGGCCCGACGTCACGACCCCGACACCACGACCCCGACGTCACGACCCCGACACCACGACCCCGACACCACGACCCCGACACCACGACGACTGCGCCACGACCGCTGATCGTCACGACCACTAGGTTCGGGCGGTGTGAGCGGACGAGGTGGTGGTTCGGTGGCGGCAACGCTCGCCCAGACGACGGCACGCGAGGTGATCCACGTGTCGACCGCGGTCGGGGTGGCGACGTTCCTCGTCGCGATCGCGGCTGTGCTCGCGATCGGCTGGATCGGCTGGCGGGCGCGTCCGCAGGGCATCCGCCCGGGCGCGGCGACGATGGACCTGCGCGACGAGACCCCGGCGCTGGTCGACCTGCTCACCGGTGGCTTCGAGGTGGAGGACGACGCCGTGCCGGCAACCGTGGTCGATCTCGCCCAGCGCGGATGGTTCACCATCGAGGAGGCGGGTGAGCGCACGATCATCCGCACCCGTCGCCACCCGAACGACGACGAGTTGACCGCCTACGAGCAGCGCGTGCTGCGTCACATCGAGCGCCACGCCATCGACGGAGTGGTCCCGACCCACGTGCTCACGATCGGATCCGACGGCGTGTCCGACCGGTGGTTCCGCGGCTTCGTCCGCGAGGTCTCGGCCCACGGACGTTCGCTCGGGCTGTGCGTCAAGCGCTTCGGGTTCCGCCAGGTCGCCACCGTGTGGGCGCTGACAGGCGTGGCGTTCGCCGCTCCGGTGCTGGTCGGTGTGTTCGCCCAGCGCGACGACGATCCCACCGCGTGGGGCTCGGTCGGCAACCTGCTGGTGGGGCTGTCGTTCCTCACCGCGATGCTCGCCAGCTGGCTGGCCGGGCGCGTCACCAGGAGCGACGCGCAGGCCGAGACGGCGGCTGGCCGGGCTGCCGCCGAGCACTGGCTCGGTGTGCGGGACCACTACGAGGCCGTCGGCAGCTTCGGCGAGAAGCCGGCCGCGTCGGTGGCGATCTGGGACCGGCATCTCGCCTACGCCACGGCGATGGGTCTGGCGCCCGTGGTCCAGCGCCAGATCCCGTTCGAGACCGAGCACGATCGCCACGCCTGGAGTCGCGCCAGCGGGTCGTGGCGCCGCGTCAAGGTGCGGTACTTCGCCGCTCGGCCGAACTGGGGCGATCATCCCGGCCGCGTGCTGTTCGAGGGCGTCGTGCAGACCGCGGTGTTCGGTGTGGTCGGGTACGTCGCGTTCTACATCGCTCGGGCCGACACCGAGCTCGACACCCTCACCGCCCAGCAGCGGCAATGGGTCGGGTTGGGCGGCCTCGTCGTGGCGATCCTCTGCGCCGCCGCGGTGGCCGTCGGCCTCCTCCGCGTGGTCCTCGGCGTGCTCGACCTGTTCCCCCGGCGAACGATCGAGGGCGAGGTGATCCGTCGCCGGGTCTACCGGCGTGGCCACCGTCTCCCCAAGCCACTGCAGTGGTTGCTGTGGTCGGGGCGCGACGAGCACGGGATGCGGCGCGACCAGCGCCGGCAGCGCAAGTACCACCTCGCCGTCGACGACGGCAGCGACGATTCCGTCGTCGCCTACACCGTGCGTTCCTCGATCCACGGCCAGGCGCCGCAGGGAGCGCGCGTCCGGATGCGGGTCAGCCCGCTGCTCGGTTACGTGGCGTCGGTCGAGCTCCTGCAGGCACCCAGGGCGTCGGCCGCCAGCGAGTCCTCCGTCGCCCACCCGCTGGCGACCGAGGCGGCGGGCGCGGCCGGCGCGGTGATCGTCGGTTCGCTCGACGCCGTGTACGACCGAGCCGAGTCGCTGACCGACGAGGACGGGCGCCCGATGCTCGACCAGACCGACGACGAGGGCGTCACGATGCGCCAGCGCCTCGAGGAGAGCAAGCAGCAGCTCGACGCCGTGCGCAACGACCCGCGCCTCGCCAACTCGCCGATGGGCGGGCTGCTCGACGCCTTCCTCGGCTCGGGGACGCGCGACGACGACCAGCGCTGACCGGCGTCAGCGCAGGGGGATGACGAAGCAGCGATCCGCCAACGTGCCGAGCGCGTAGTGCTCGTAGTCGATCCCGAAGTCGCTGTACAGGTGGCGACACGACTCGCTCCACGCCAGTGCCTCGGGTGAGGACATCCGGTGCACGACCTGCATCACCCCTCCCTCGTAGACGCGGTACTCGGCCCACGTCCCCGGGAAGTCCTTGGTGCAGCCGATCTCCACCGACGGGATCCCCGACCGGTGCATCGGGCGCACCCGGTGGCGATGTGTGTGACCGGCCGTGTAGGCGATCAGCGACCGGTGTTCGAGCGCCACCGCATCGAGGGCATCGCTGGCGTCGGGATGCAGGCCGAAGTAGTCGTCGCTGCGCTTCCTCCCCTCGCCGCCAACCCACTGCTGGTGATGGCCCATGGCGATCACGGGGCGATCCGTGGCGGCGAGGTGGTCGCGCAGCCACGTCAACTGCTCGGGGGTCAGGTCGCCGGTCGTCTCGCCGGGCGTCGCCGTGTCGAGCAGTGCCACCGCCGCGCCGGGCAGCTCGATCCACTGGTCACCGGCGTAACGAGCCTGGTGCCGGTACGCGTCGTGGTTGCCGCGCACGACGTGCAGCCGATCGCCGAACGGGGTCCGGTAGCAGGCCTCGAACGCCGCCCACTCCTCGTCGGTGCCGTCCAACGAGAGGTCGCCCTTGACGACCACCGCAGCGGGGTCGAGCGCGACGATCTCGGCGGCGGCGGCCCGGTTCATCACCTCCGGGTACGGCTCGGCGCCCGGCTCGGCTCGACGGATCGGGCCCTCGGGGTTGTCGTCGATCTTCCCCGCTTCGAGCTCGCCGAAGTGGACGTCGTTGACGGTGGCGATGGTGGACAGGTGGCGGCCTCCGGGGCGGGGCAGCGTGGTGGCGGTCAGCCCGTCCAGTTCGTGGACGGTGTTCGGTGCCAGCCCGTGGTACCGCCGGACGACGAGGCCGTCGTGGATCACCGCCTCGGTGTCGGTGACGGTGGTGACCTCCATCGGTGCCGCCGGACCGGATGCTCAGTAGCGCGGTCGGTCGCGACGGACGGCGACGGGGCCGTTCCACCAGCGGCCGCTGAACCGCCACACGGGCTGCCGCTCGGGCGTCGGGTCGGCGGCGATGACGGGCTTCGGCCACAACGCCTCGACGGCGGCCATGATCGCCACGGCCTCCTCGTCGGTGGGTGCCCCGCTGATCTCGGTCGCCATGCCGCTCACACTACGCGTCCGCGGCGCCGTGTTCCCTTTCCGTCGATGCCCGCACCCCACGCATTTGCGTCGGCAGATATCCGCG
>CAYGLH010000395.1:0-3341 GCA_964350535.1 uncultured Ilumatobacteraceae bacterium | reverse complement strand
GCAGTGCTCGACACCAACGGTGACGGCGCGGTGGTCTTCGGTGTGGCCACACCAGGTCCCCGCGACGACGGCGCGTACTACCAGGCGCTCGTCGAAGGCGTCGAGGCCTTCGCCGCCGAGCAGGGTTACGACGATCCGATCATCGTCGACAACATCGACCCGGCGCAGGCCGAGAGTGAGATCCGCAACCTCGCCCGGCAGGGCGTCGACGCCATCGCCATCGGCGCCGGCGAGCTGTCCGACCCGCTCGAGACGCTCGCCGAGGAGTTCCCCGACATCTTCTGGTACTGCAACTGCGGTGCCGGCACGCAGTACGCAGGCATCGCCCAGAGCTCGGACGACTCCAGCCAGATCAGCTACTCGGCGGGCTACGCCACCGGGTTGCTCCTGCAGGACACCGACTCGACGTCGGCAGCGTTCCTCGGGTGCTGCGATCTCGACTTCGAGAAGGAGGCCTTCATGGCCTTCGAGATGGGCCTGCAGGCCGTCGACCCGGACTTCACGGCGACCTACATCCCGACGGGTGACTTCAACGACGTCGCCGGCGCGACCGAGGCCTTCAATCAGGCCGTGGCCGCCGGTGCCGGCGCGGTCTACCCGTTCCTCGGCGGTGCCCACGAGGCCGTCGTCGGACTCGCCAACGAGAACGGCATCATCACGATGTCGGCCGGTGCGTCCGACGCCTGCGAGCGCGACGACCTCGACTACCAGATCGCCGTGCAGTTCGACGGTGGCGACTACCTGGAGGTGATCTTCGACAAGATCGCCAACGGCGAGCTCACCGAAGGCGAGACGTTCCTGTTCGAGGTCGGCGCGTTCGACTTCGTCGGCGCCAAGCTCTGCGACGGCACCGACGAGCAGGTGGCTGCGCTCGACGACGTCAAGGCACAGATCGCCAACGGCGACTTCGAGGAGGACTTCTTCGCCATCAAGAGCGAGGCGTACGGGTTCTGACCCGGTAGCAGTCTTCGCC
The DNA here is from genome assembly GCA_964350535.1 of uncultured Ilumatobacteraceae bacterium. Lineage (GTDB taxonomy): Bacteria > Actinomycetota > Acidimicrobiia > Acidimicrobiales > Ilumatobacteraceae > CAYGLH01. The sequence goes on along the minus strand of CAYGLH010000395.1, from coordinate 2,368 downwards.
CTCCGAGACCGATGGACCGCACGACCGACACTCAGACCCCCCGGGTGCCGGTCGTGCGCGTCCGCGGCCTCTCCAAGCACTACGGCGCCGTCACGGCATGTGACGAGATCGACCTCGACCTGCGCATCGGCGAGATCCACGGCGTGCTCGGCGAGAACGGCGCCGGCAAGTCCACGTTGATGAAGGCGCTGATCGGACTCGTCCCGCCCGATCGCGGCACGATCGAGATCCACGGCGAACGCGTCCGGATCGACGACCCGCAGCGCGCCGGCGAGCTCGGCATCGGCATGGTGCATCAGCACTTCAGCCTCGTCGACGAGTTGAAAGTGTGGGAGAACGTCGTCCTCGGCGAACGGCAGCGACTCGATCGCGGCGCAGCGCGCGACCTGGTGATGTCGGTCGCCGAACGATATGGGCTCGAGGTCGATCCCGACGCCGACGTCGGCGACCTCACCGCCGGGCTCCGCCAGCGCGTCGAGATCGTCAAGTGCCTCCGCCGCGATCCCGAGATCGTGATCTTCGACGAGCCGACCTCGGTGCTCACACCGCAGGAGTCCGAGCGGCTCTTCAGCGTGCTCAGGTTGGCGGTGGAGCAGGAGGGCAAGGCGGTGGCCCTGGTCAGCCACAAGCTCGACGAGATCCGCCAGGCCACCGACCTCGTCACCATCCTGCGCGACGGTCGCGTCGTGCAGTCGGGCCCGACCGCCGACTTCGACCAGCGCTCGCTGGCGCAGGCGATGGTCGGCCGCTCGGTGTCGCTGCGCGGAGAAGCGGCGGCGCTCGGCATCGCCGAGCTCGACCAGGCCGAGCGCGTCGACGACACTGCTGCCGCGAACCCCGTCGCACTGTCCGTGCGCGGTGCGCTCGTCACCGGTGCCGACGGCCGCCGCCTGCTCGACGAGGTCGACCTCGAGGTGCACGAGGGCGAGATCGTCGGGATCGCGGGGGTCGAAGGCAACGGTCAGGTCGAGCTCGCCGACGTCCTCGCCAGCTTGCTGCCGCTCGACGCCGGCTCCGTCACCGTCGGGACCAGCCAGGTCGTCACGGGGCGAGCGGGTGCGATGGGCGACGCCGGGGTGGCGATGATCCCCGAGGACCGCCACGACGCCGGCTGCGTCCTCGATCTGTCCGTCGCCGAGAACCTCGCGCTCGATCGTCTCGGCCAGGGTGGATGGCTGCGCAAGGCCGACCGTGCCGCAGCGCGTCGCGATGCGGAGCGCCTGATCGCCGAGTTCAACATCTCCTGCGCCGGGCCCGACGCTCCGATGCGTTCGTTGTCGGGCGGCAATCAACAACGCGTGGTCGTCGCCCGCGAGCTGTCGGGTCGGCCGACCGTCGTCGTCGCTGCGCAGCCGACCCGTGGCCTCGACGTCGGGGCGATCGAGTTCATGGGTGAGCGCCTCCGCGCCGCTGCCGACGGGGGAGCCGGCGTGCTGCTGATCTCCAGCGAGCTCGAGGAGATCCTCCACCTGTCCGATCGGATCCTCGTGATGCAAGGCGGGCGGATCGTCGGCGGCATGTCGCGTCGTGACGCCGACCTCGAGCAGATCGGTTTGCTGATGGGCGGGGTGTCGGCGGTCGGGGGAGGCAACTGACGATGGACGCTCCCACCTCTTCGGTGCGCGATCGATGACCGGCCAGCTGGACATCGAAGCCGGCAGCCGGCCGACCCTTGCCGACGGGTTCTCCAAGGCGGGGCGGGCCGTCGCCGGGTGGGGCCGTCGCGGCGGGTCGTCGAGCGGCGACGCGCTCTACGCGATCCTCGTCTACGTCGGGTGCATCCTCGGTGCCCTGGTCCTCTCCGGCCTGCTGATCGCCGCGACCGGCGGATCCGCCACCGCCGTCTTCTCGGCACTCCTCGACGGCAGCATCCGCTCACCGGGAGCCTGGGGATTCACGCTCACCACCGCGGCGCCGCTGTTGCTCGTGGCGATCGGCACGATCGTTGCGACACGCGCCGGGCTCGTCAACATCGGGCAGGAGGGCCAGCTCCTCATCGGTGCCTGTTTCACGGCGTTCCTCGCCGTCCGGCTCCCCGGACCGGGCTGGTTCGTGATCATCGTGTCGCTCGCCTTCGGCGCCCTCGGCGGGGGCCTCTGGGCGGGCCTGGCAGCGTGGCTGCGGGCGTGGCGGAACGTCCCCGAGGTGCTCACCACGCTGCTCCTCACCTTCGTGGCGTTCGCCGCGATGACCTTCGGCCTGCGCCAGTCGTGGCTGCTCGCGGACCGCGACACCGAGCGGATCAACCACATCAACTCGGGTGAACAGATCCCGCTCGACACCAAGTTGCCCGACCTCCGGCTCTTCGGCAACGCCATCGACAGCGGGTTCCTCCTGGCCCTCGGGCTCACCCTGCTGGCGATGTGGG
>CAYGLH010000394.1:0-3342 GCA_964350535.1 uncultured Ilumatobacteraceae bacterium | reverse complement strand
CCGTCGCCGCCGCCGTCCGTGTCGTCACACGGTCCACGCTCGCCGTCGGCCGGCCGCGCCCGCACCTCACCAAGACCGCTGATCCTAGTTCTGCGGGCGGCGTCCGGGGGTGTTCGGTTGGTCCGGCGGTGGGGTCGAGCGGTACCGTCGCGACCATGACCGTCACGGAAGCCTCCCCCTCGCTCGACGCTGACGAACAGCGCGTCTCCGACCTCATCGACGAGCTGCTCGAGAAGTTCCCGCCGGAGTCGACCCCGGCCACCGAGTTCCTGGGCGAGCAGTACGACCGCGGGCTCGCCTGGGTGCACTTCGACGAGGGCTTCGGCGGGCTCGGCGCCTCGCCCACGCTGCAGAAGACGATCAACGAGCGGCTCGGCGCAGCCGGCGCGCCGAACGCCGCGTACCGCAACCCGATCGGCTACGGCATGTGCGGGCCGACGGTGCACGTATGGGGGAGCGAGGCGCAGAAGAAGCGCTACCTGCGGCCGCTGTTCACCTGCGAGGAGATCTGGGCCCAGCTCTTCTCCGAGCCTGGCGCCGGGTCCGACTTCGCCGGCCTCTCGTCGTCGGCGGTGCGCGACGGCGAGGAGTGGATCGTCAACGGTCAGAAGGTGTGGACCACGCTGGCCCACCTGTCACGCTGGGGGCTCCTCGTGTGCCGCACCGACCCCCAGGCCGTGAAGCACGCCGGTCTGACCGCGTTCGTGGTCGACATGCAGGATCCGACCGTCGAGATCCGTCCGCTGCGACAGATCACCGGCGAGGCCGAGTTCAACGAGGTCTTCTTCTCAGACACCCGGATCCCCGACGCCGAGCGCCTCGGCGAGCCCGGCGACGGCTGGCGGGTGTCGCTCACCACGCTGATGAACGAGCGCGTGTCGATCGGCGGTGCGATCCCGCCGAAGGGCTCGGGCACGATCGGCGCCCTCGTCAAGACCTGGCAAGAGCTCCCCGAGGATCGCAAGGACTCCGCCACCCTCGAGTCGGTGATGAAGCTCTGGAGCCGGGCCGAGGTGCTCCGACTCACGAACATCCGGGCCAACCAGCAGCGCAAGAAGGGCGATCCGGGTCCCGAGGGGTCGATCGGCAAGATGGCCTCGGCCGACCTCAACAAGGACATCTACGCCGCGGTGATGGATCTGCTCGGCGCCGAGGGGATGCTCTACGGCAGCTACGAGATGGTCCGACCCGAGACGGCGATGGGGTCCGACACCCTGCAGAAGGCGTTCCTCCGCAGCCGCGCCAACTCGATCGAGGGTGGCACCACCGAGGTGATGAAGAACATCCTCGGCGAGCGCGTTCTGGGCCTGCCGGGCGACGTGCGCGTCGACCGCGACGTGCCCTGGGCCGACGTCCCCCGCAGCTGACGTCCCCCCGGAGCTGACACTTGTTCCGTCGGGGTCTGACCCCGACGGAACAGCTCGTCAGGCGTCGGGGAGCTTGTCGACGGCGTCCTTGGCCTTGTCGGCCGCCGTGTCGACCTTGTCGCGGTGCTTCGACGGCACCACCTTGTCGCTGTGCTTGGCGGCGGTGTCGATGCCGTCCTTGACCTTCGACTTGTTGCCGCTGATGGCGTCCTTCGCCTTGTCGAGGAATCCCATGTCGATGCTCCTTCAGTGAGTTGACGTCCCCGCCACTCTGGCACACGTCGCTCGGCGGTGGGGTGCGAGGTCAGCCGCCGAGGCTGGCGAGCACCGCGCTGGCGCCCAGCCCGCGATCGTCCATCGCCGGACGATCGAGCAGGCTCCCGCCGAGGAGCACCGTGGCGGCTTCTTCGATCACGGTCTGCAGCTCGCGGATGGCCCGGGGTGGTGGGAAGTACTCGTCCTCGTCGGTGACGTTGACCAGCTCGACCCCCTCGGCCGGGGCGAGCGCGTCGATCACCGCCTCCACGAGCTCCTCGGGCGCCGACGCGCCGGCGGTGACGCCGACCGTGCCCGTCAGGTCGGTGGGCAGCTCGTCGACGGTGTTGAGACGGTGGACCCGGGCGCAGCCTTCCTCGCGGGCCAGCTGCTCGAGGGCGCGGGTGTTCGACGAGTTCTGCGACCCGATGACGACGATCGCGTCGCACCGGTGGGCCAGCTCCATCAGCGCCGACTGACGGTTGGTGGTGGCGAAGCAGAGGTCGCTCCGGCCCGGCGTCCACACGTCGGGGAAGCGCTCGGTGACGGCGTCGGCGACGCCACGCCAGTCGCGGTGGCTCAAGGTGGTCTGGGCGAGGAGCGCCACCGGCTGCTCGATCGCCGGGAGGGCTTCGACGTCGGCGATCGACTCGACGCGGTCGATCGCGTCGGGAGCGACCGCCATCGTGCCGACAGCCTCCTCGTGGCCCTCGTGCCCGACGTAGACGATGCGGTACCCCTTGCCGGCGCGCACCTTCACCTCGTGGTGCACCTTGGTGACGAGCGGGCACACCGAGTCGACGACGTAGGACCCGCGGGCGCGGGCTGCCTCGACCACCTCGGGCGCCGATCCGTGGGCGGACAGCATGATCGGTTGCCCGGGCGGCACCTCGGCGATGTCGTCGACGAACACGACGCCCTGGCGTTCGAACCGCTCGACGACCACCTTGTTGTGGACGATCTCGTGATAGCAGTACACGGGCGGCGGGAACGACCGAACCATCCAGGCGAGTGCCTTGATCGCCATTTCGACACCGGCGCAGAACCCACGAGGTTCCGCCAGCAGGACGCGATCGACACTCATCTCGGCGCCAAATCTACCGGCGGGGTGCACCGGTAGCCTGGAACGTCGCATGCCCCCCGCCTCCGCCACCCCCGACGCGCCCACGGTCCGCACCGGACCGCGATCGCTCGCGCCGGTCGTCGTGTCGGTGGCGCCGGGCTCTGCCGGCGAATCGGCAGGATTGGCGGTGGGCGACGAGATCGTCCGCGTCAACGGCGACGTCCCGCGCGACATCATCGAGTGGAAGCTGACCACCGACGAGGCCGACGTCGAGCTGGAGGTCGCACGCGGCGGTCTCGACATCGACGTGTCGATCGAGAAGCGGGCGGGCGAGCCGCTCGGTGTCGAGGTGTCGAGCGCGGTGTTCGACCGGGTGCGCACGTGCGACAACCACTGCGAGTTCTGCTTCATCTACCAGCTGCCCAAGGGCATGCGCCGGAGCCTCTACCTCAAGGACGACGACTACCGGCTGAGCTTCCTGTACGGGAACTTCACCACGCTGACGCGGTTCACCGAGTCCGACTTCGAGCGCGTCGTGACCGAACGCCTGTCGCCGTTGCACGTGTCGATCCACGCCACCGACCACCACGTCCGCAACCGGATGCTCAAGAACGAGCGCGGTGGCGTGATCGGGCTGGGGCTGACCAATTCGATCAC
>CAYGLH010000393.1:0-3363 GCA_964350535.1 uncultured Ilumatobacteraceae bacterium | reverse complement strand
CCGAGCAGCGAGGTGGTGTTGGAGAACAACCGCGACCCCATCGCGTTGCACTGTCCGGTGATCGAGTTGGCGCCGGTGCCGGGACGACCGATGTTCCCGGTCATCAGCGCCAGGTCGATGAGTGCCTGCGCGGTGCGCACGCCCTCGTGGCTCTGGTTCACCCCCATCGTCCACCAGAAGCTGACCCGCTCGCCCCGGGCGATCACGGCTGCGATCTCGCGCAGGACGTCTTCCTCGATGCCGGTCGCCCGCACGACGCGATCCGGGGGGTAGTCGGCGACATGGGCGGCGAACTCGTCGAAGCCGCTGGTGTGTGCACCGACGAAGTCGTGGTCGACCGCTCCCATCCCGATCAGCAGGTGGGCGAGGCCGTACAGCAGCACGAGGTCGGACTTCGGCGCGAGCGGGAGGTGATGGGTCGCGGCCTGCGCCGTCTCGGTCGCCCGCGGGTCGACGACGACGATCGTCGGGTCGTGCGGGTTGCGCATCAGTCGCTGCCACATGATCGGGTGGGCAACGGCGAGGTTCGACCCCACGAGCACCACGACGTCGGAGCGCTCGAAGTCGGCGTACGTGTACGGCGGCGCGTCGTAGCCGAACGCCTGCTTGTAGGCGACGACCGAGGTCGCCATGCACTGTCGGGTGTTGCCGTCGCCGTGCCGGAACCCCATACCGAACTTGAACAGCGAGCCGAGCAGCGCCATCTCCTCGGTGGCGATCTGGCCCGTGGAGAGGAACGCCACCGACTCCGGCCCGTGCTCCTGCTGCAGCCGTTTGAAGCGCGTGCAGAAGGCGTCGAGCGCCGTCGCCCAGTCGACCGGCTCGAGCTTGCCGTGCGCGTTCCGCAACATCGGCCGCGCGAGACGGTCGGGCGCCTGGAGCGGGGTCAGCGCCTCCCACCCCTTGGGGCAGGCGGCACCGATGTTGACGGGGTAGTCGAGCGTGGGCGAGAGATTGACCGCCACACCGTCGCGGAGGTGCACCTCGAGGCTGCAGCCGGTGGAGCAGTAGCCACAGACCATCGATGTCGTCGCCGTCGGGGCCAGCCGGGCGGGCACCTGCGGGAGCCCGAGTCGCGCGGAGGTGCGCACCAGCTCGTCCGAGCGAGGGCCGGATCGAGCCACGAGCAGGTCGCGCCCGACGGTCATCGGCGGAACCCTCCCGGCATGCGCGGTGTCGTGGACGCGACGAAGAACTCGTAGCGCTCGAGCAGTGCGCCGCACAGCATCACCACGAGCGAACCTGTGGCCACGGCGAGGAGGAGCGGATCGGGGCTGGTGCCCGACGCGACGGCCAGGGCCATGCCGGCGGGGAGCACCACTCCCCCGACGGAGCCGGCGACGAACCGCCAGCCGGTCACGGACGACAGCCGCTCGCGCAGGAGCCGTGCGGTGCGCCCGAGGTCGGATGCGTCGGACCAGCGGCCCGGCAGCAGGAACAGCGCCTCGGCGACGAGCGCACAGAGCGTCGCGGTCGCTGCGACGCCGAGCAGCGGCACCACGACGGACACCGAGTCGGGCTCGGCGCCGGCGGCGACCGCCGCGGCGAGCATGATCGTGGCCACCAGCAACGGCCCCGCGCCCGCGGCCGTCAAGATGAACTTGGTGAACGTGTAGCGGGCCGACCACCACGTCCGCGCGGTCACCACGTAGAGGAGCGCCGAGCAGACCACGCCGGCGATGCCGGTGAGGGCCGCCGCGATCCCCACGGCGTCGACCGTGCCGGATGGCGCGACGTCCGTCGCCACGCCGAGTGCGTAGAGCACGGTCAGTGGTGCGTACACGGCGAACGCCGCAGCTTCCCGACTCATCCAACTGTGACCGATCCCCAGGACGGCGCGATAGGCGACGAGCGGCCGACCGACGTGCAGGAAGCTCGCGGCGAGGGCGACCACACCGGCGACCGCGGCGCCGATCGCACCTCCCGCCGGCAGTCCGTCGCCGAACAGTCCGACGGCCAGCGTTGCCAGGAATGCGCCCACGCTGACCTGGGTGACCACCAACATGAACACCAGGGGCAGGTGCGAATGCGACAGGCGCAGCGCGTGGTCGTCGGCGGCGTGCAGGTCGGCCGACCGGCTCCGCACCCCCACGTACTGCGTGGTCGGCCGGGTGATCGATGACGCCGGCGCACCGGGGACCAGCGCACCCGTGGCCGTGCTGGCGTCGACACCATCGACGTCGACGACCGCGATCGTGATCGCGCTCGTCGGACACGCCTGCACGCAGGCCGGTGCCTCACCCTCGGCGAGGCGGTCGCTGCACATGTCGCACTTGCGGACGATGCCGAGGCGGTGGTTCAGCTTCGGCACCTCGTACGGGCACGTCAGCTCGCAGTAGCCGCATCCGAAGCACTGGTCGTCGAGGTGACGGACGATCCCGGTCGCCGGGTCCTTCTCGTAGGCGTTCGTCGGACAACCCGCCAGGCACGCTGGGTCCAGACAGTGGTGACAGCCGGACGGAACGGTCTGCTGACGAGGCGCACCGGCGTTGTCACCGACGAGCAGACCGACGGACCGCCACGACTCGCCGTGGTCCAGCCCGTTCAAGCTGTGGCACGCGGCCACGCACGATGTGCATCCCGTGCACCGGTCGAGGTCGACCTGGAAGGCGTACTGCTGACCGGGTGCCGGCGGCGTTGCCGGCATCCGGTCGGCGTACCAGCGTCCCTCGGGCGCCGTGAGGACGGCGTCGTGCTGCGCTGCGAAGCGCTCGGCTGCCGAAGTTCCCCGCTGCTCGGCCAGGTACCGGTCGATCGGCGTGAGGAGATCAGTGGACACGGCGCTCCGCAGCGGACGTCGCCATCGCGTCGGGGCGGAGGGGTTGCCGCATACGTCGGCCACGATCGCAGCGTGGCGTTTCCTCGTCGCATCGCCGATGTCACGACACGCGATCACCGGGCGCACACGGCCCGGCGCGCCCTGTGAGCGTTCAGTCGGCGCGTCGGCAGGCGTTGCTGATCAGCCGGCGGAGCACGCGCTGGTCGATGTCGGACAACCGCTTGACGTAGAGGCAGCCCTTGCCGGTGCTGTGCGGACCGAGCTCGTCGAGCAACGGGTCGGGCGGGCCGTAGCCATCGTGGACGCCGTAGACGGTGATCGCCCGCTTCCGCGGCGAGAAGCCGACGACGAACCAGTCGTTGGTCCCCGTGGTGTTGGTGTACGGCTGCGTGCCGAATCCGATGATCGACGGTCCCCACATCGCGGCCGGGGCGCCGCTGATCTCCTCCATCATCGTGCGCAACGCATGCCCGTCGGCGCGCCGGCGTTCGTCGTCGATCGAGTCCAAGAAGGCGTCGACATCGGCGCCGGTCGGCTGGGTCTTGATCGTCGCCATCGCGTCGAGTATCGCACCTCGCGCACGC
>CAYGLH010000392.1:0-3371 GCA_964350535.1 uncultured Ilumatobacteraceae bacterium | reverse complement strand
CGACGGGTGGGGGACGTCAGGGGGCGGTGGCGTGGGCTTTGAGCGCGGCGAGGTCGACGTACTCCAGCGTGGACACGTGGGTCGACTCGAGCACGACCTCGCAGGCCCGCCCGGCCTCGAACGCCTCCTGCCAACGCATCGCGCAGACGCACCAGTGGTCGCCCGGCTGGAGCCCGGCGAACCCGTGCTCGGGCATCGGGGTGGTCAGGTCGTTGCCGCGCTCGGCGGAGAACTCGAGGAAGTCGGCGGTGACGCGACAGCAGACGGTGTGCATCCCGGGGTCGTCGCCGTGGTTCTCGCAGCAGCCGGTGCGGTAGTAGCCGGTCACCGGGTCGAGCGAGCACGGCTGCAGCTCGGTGCCGAGCACGTTGATCTGCTGCGAGGGCATCCCCCCATCTCAGCAGATCGGCCCGTCAGACCGTGACCCCGACGGCCTCGCCGATCGCATACGTGACACCGCACGCGACCAGCACGATCACCACCTGGCGAGCGACCGACCGGGCGATCGAACGGTCGCTGAAGCGGCCGATGAGCGCCCCGACGACCGCCGCGGCGAGCACGCCGATGGCGAGCGACACGAGGCCTGCCCACTCCACGCCGTCGATGAGCCAGGGGATGAGCGGGAGGAACGCGCCGAACAAGAAGCACAGCAGCGAGACGCCGGCCGCGGCGACCGGGGAGGGGAGATCGGTCGGGTCGACCCCGAGCTCCTCGCGGGCGTGCACGTCCAAGGCGCGCTCCGGTTCGCGCATCACCTCGGCGGCGGCGGTGCGCGCCGTGTCGGGTGACATGCCGTGCGACTCGTACCGCTGCGCGAGCTCGGCCGTCTCGGCGGCCTTGTAGCTGACGAGCTCGCGCGCCTCGATGGCGACCTCGCGCTCGATCAGCTCGTTCTGCGCCGTGACGCTGATCCACTCGCCCGCCGCCATCGAGATCGCGCCGGCGACCGCACCGGCGAGGCCGGCCAACCGGACGACCGACGAGTCGACGCTCGACCCGGCGAACCCGAGGATCAACGAGACGTTGGAGACCAGGCCGTCGTTGACCCCGAACACGGCGGCCCGCGCCACACCGCCGGCCACCGAGCGATGCCCGGGGTGGTGCGACTCGGCGGCGGGTGGCGACGGCATGACACCGAGGCTAACGAGCGGTGCTGGGCGGCTGAAGCGTGCACGGCGGGGCTTCCGATGGGCTGCGTCCGCGGGGCGGGCGCGTTAACGTCACGTCGAGAGGGGAGCTCAGTCGACACGGCAACGGCGCCGGGAAATCGGAGCAGCATGAGAGGGAACACCGAAGTCGAGGCGACCCTGGACGCGCTCACTTCGATGGCGAGGACCCGGCACCCCGGCGACGAGGTCCTCGTCGAGTTCATCCACCGCTACTACCGGGAGATCCGCAACGACGACGCCGATGCGCGGCGGCTCGAGGCGGCCTACGCCGCTGCGGTCACCCATCTCGCGCTCGGCCGGCGCCGTCCGCCCGGCGACATCCAGGTGCGGGTGCTGTCCCCCGATGTCGAGCGCCACGGGTGGCACAGCGAACGGTCGGTGCTGATGTTCGTGTGCGACGACCATCCGTTCCTCGTCGACACGGTGCGGCTCGTGCTCGACCGCCACGATCTCGGGATCCACCAGCTCGTGCACCCGATGCTCCCGGTCGTCCGCGACGATCGTCACACACTGGTCGGGTTCGATGACGGCGCGAGCGCGAGGCAGCTCGAGGCGTGGACCCTGGTCGAGCTCGATCGGTGCGCGCCGGGCGGCGCGGGCGATCTCGCCGCGGCCGTCGAAGACGCGATCGGCAGCGTGCAGCGCGTCGTCGAGGACTTCGAGCCGATGCGCGACCGCTTGGCGTCCCTCGCCGACCAGCACTCGCTGCTGGCGTGGCTCGCCGATCAGCACTTCATCTTCCTCGCTGCCGCGTCCTACGACCGCGTTCCGGCCAACGGCGACTCGCCGACGCCGACGCTCACACTCCGGCCGAGGAGCGAGCTCGGGGAGTACCGCCCGGACGGCAGCCTCGACGCCCGGCACCCGTCGCCGCCGTCCGCCATCGGGACCGATCGGCTCGTCATCGCCCGCACCGACGAGGTGTCGAGGATCCACCGGTCCGCCCGGATGACATGCCTCGTGGTGCGCGCCGACGGCGGGGCCGTCGAGCACCGCTTCCTCGGCCTGTTCGGCAGCGGCGCCTACCGCGAGAGCATCTTCGCCATCCCGACCGTCGGCGACCGCGCGAAGGAGGTGATCGCGCTCGCGGGAGCGTCGGTCGAGAGCCACCTCGGACGCTCGATGCGCAACGTGCTCGAGACGCTGCCGCGCGACGTGGTCGTCGAGAGCGATGCTCATCGCCTCGCCGATCTCGTGCTCGACATCGTCGGCTTGCAGGAGCGACGGATCGTGCGGGTCTTCGACGTCGCCGAACCGGTCGGTCCATGGACGACGGTGCTGGTGTACGTGCCCAAGACCAGATTCGACGCCGCACTGCCGGCGGAGATCGAACGGATCGTCGGCGAGTGGTACGGCAGCGAGGTGCGCGTCGTCGACACGCTCGTCGGCGCCAGCTCGTTGGCCCGGCTGTCGATGACGGTGCGCGCCGCCGAGGTCGAGCTCGACCGGCTGGCGGGCGCCATCGACGTCGCGACGGCCACGTGGGACGAGCGCACCGCCGATGCGATGGTCGAGCTGGTCGGCGACAAGATCGGACGTGACGCGTTTGCCGCCATCCGCGCCTCCGTGCCGGCCGACTACAAGGCCGGCACCTCGCCCGCCCGTGCCGCTGCCGACTTCGTCCACATCGACGCGATGCTGCGCCGTGGCGACGATCTCGACACCTCGTTCGGCCGGTCCGTCGACGACGCCGATGGGAGATGGAGGTTCCGCGTCTTCCGTCGAGGCGAACGATCGACGATCGCCGATCTCGTCCCGCTCCTCGGTCAGCTGGGACTGCGCGCGGTCGACGAGCGGCCGTACGAGTTCGCTCGCCACGACGGCGACATCCATCTCTACGACCTCGGTGTCGAGGTCGAGGTCGGCGACGACGCGCTCGACGACGACGGGCGTCGCGCCGAGGTCGGCGAGGCCTTCGAGGCGTTGCTCACCGGGCGGTGCGAGGCCGATGGCCTGAACCGCCTGATCCTCGCGGCCGGCGTGTCCTGCGGCCAGGTCGAGGTGTTGCGCACCTACACCCGCTACCTGCAACAAGCCGGGTTCCGCTTCAGTCAGCGCTACATCGAGGACACGATGGTGTCCCACGCGGACATCGCCCGCGGCCTGATCGAGCTGTTCGAGGCCCGCTTCGATCCGCGTGCCGAGCCGCCGCCGGGCGAGGCGTCGGTCGTGGTCGAGGCCCTCCGCACGGATCTGCTGCAG
>CAYGLH010000391.1:0-3371 GCA_964350535.1 uncultured Ilumatobacteraceae bacterium | reverse complement strand
CTCGAGGTTCTCCTCGACGGTGAGGGGCGCGATCATCGAGCGCCCCTCCGGCGCGTGGACGAAGCCCGCCCTGGCGATCCGGTACGCCGGGCGTCCGACCATCGACCGACCGTCGAGGTTGATCGCGCCCGCGGCCGGCTTGAGCAGCCCCGAGATCGTGCGCAGGAGCGTGGTCTTGCCGGCGCCGTTCGGACCGAGGACCGCGACGGCCTCGCCGCGACCGACACGGAGGTCGATGCCGTGCAGTGCGACGGCGGCGCCGTACTTCACGGTGAGGTCGCTGATGGTGAGGATGTCGTCGGCGGCGGTCACCGGTCGTCACCCGACCCGAGGTACGCCTCGCGCACCCGCTCGTCGGCCCACACCTGCTCGGCGGAGTCGATGGCGATCAGTCGACCCCAGTCGAGCACCGCCACGCGGTCACACACCTCCGACACCAGTCGGACGTTGTGGTCGATCAGCAACACGGTCATCCCTTGGGCGCACAGACTGCGCACGAGCCGGCCGATCTCGTCGGACTCGGCGCGCGTCATGCCCGCCGTGGGCTCGTCGAGGAGCAGCAGCGACGGCTCGGTGGCGAGGGCCCGGGCGATCTCGACCCTGCGGCGGATGCCGTAGGAGAGCTGCGAGACGTCGTCCTCCACGTGCGGGTCGAGCTCGAGCCGCTCGATGATCTCGAGCGCCCGCTCGCGCTCGGTGCGCTCCTCCCGGCGGCGCCGTCCGGCCAGCTGCCACGGCTTTCCCTCGAATGCCAGGTGCCGGCCGATCAAGACGTTCTCGAGGACGGTCGAGCCCTCGAACAGGCAGACGTTCTGATAGGTCCGGGCGATCCCGCGCCGGGCGAGCTGATGCGGGCGGCACTTGACGGTCGAGCGGCCGTCGAACGAGATCTCGCCGTCGCTGACCGGGAAGTAGCCCGAGATCAGGTTGACGAGCGTCGTCTTGCCGGCCCCGTTGGGCCCGATCAACCCGAGCACTTCGCCCGTGAGCACGTCGAGGGTGACCTCGTCGACGGCGACGACGGATTCGAACCGTCGGCTCACCCGCTCCAGCTGCAGCAGCGCGGCGGTCACGTCGTCACCGGCTCGGTCTCGGGCTCGCCGTCGGGTTCGGTGTCGGGTTCGATCCCGGCGTCGGGGTCGCGCCGGCGCCCGGGGCGACGGAACGCCTGTCTGATCCTCGGGCTGGTGAGGCCGTTCGGTGCGATGAGCATCACGAACAGGAGGATCGCTCCGTAGATGAACGTCTCCCACTCGGTGCCCGCGAACTCGATGTTCTCGTTGATGACCCTGAACCCGATCGTCGCCAGCACCGGGCCGAGCCAGTGCTCGATGCCACCGACGAACGTGTAGGTGAGGAGCACGACGAGCAGGCCGAAGTCGTATTGGTCGGGACTGATGACGCCGGTGCGATGCGCCTCGAGCGCCCCGGCGAAGGCGGCGAGCCCGCCCCCGATGGCGAAGGCGGTGATCCGGTATGCGAACACGTTGATGCCGAGCCCGGATGCCGTGTGCTCGTCGAGGCGGATCGCCCGCATCGCCCGACCGAAGTGCGAGCGGTGGATCAGCTCCATCAACACGAGCACGATCACCACGGACAGCACCAACCAGCCGGTGGTGATCTCGATCGGGATGCCCGACAGGCCGAACACCCCGTTCGTGAAGTCGACGTTGGCGATGCCGATCACGATCACCTGCGCCAGCGCCAGGCTCCCGAGTGCCAGGTAGATCCCACGTAGTCGCAGGACCGGGAGCCCGAACAGCAACGACAGCACCGCGCCGAAGGTGAATGCGGCGACGATGCCGAGCGGGACCGGCCAGTCGGCGTCCATCACCAGCAGCGCCGAGGTGTAGCCGCCGATCGCGGTGAAGCCGGCGGTGGCGAGGGAGAACAACCCGCACTGGAACACGATGACGATCGAGATCACCAGCAGGATGTCGATCAGCGTGATGTCGACGAGGAACCGCTGGTAGGCGGGGATCCACTCAAACACGTGTCGCCTCCTTCGATCCGAACAGCCCCGACGGCCGCAGCAGGAGGACGACGAGGATGACCACGTAGGCGACCACCTCGCTGAACTTCGGCGAGACGTACACGGTGGCGTAGACCTCGATCACGCCGAGGGCGAGTCCGCCCACGACCGCGCCGAGCACCGATCCCATGCCGCCGAGGATGATGACGGCGAACGTGGTGAGCAGGAGCGGGTCACCCGAGGAGTACGAGATGTTCGCCGTGCTCACGGCGACGAACACCCCGGCCAGCGCGGCGAGCGCACCGGAGATCATGTACGCCAGGGCGTACACGAACCGCGGGTTGATGCCGAGCAGCGAGGCCGTCTCCGGCGAGTAGGCCACCGCCCGCACGCCGCGGCCGGCCCGCGTGAAGTTGAGCCACGCGGCGAGCCCGACCATCGCGACGAGCGAGGCGAACAGGACCGTCAGCTGCAGCTTCGGGATGTTCTGACCGACCAGCTCGATCGGGCCGACGGGGAAGCCGTCGCGCGGGTACGGCTCGACACGCCCGTCGGTCTCGTTGCGGAGCACCGACTCGAGCATCAGCGCGAGACCGATCGTGGCGATCACGAAGGCGTACTCGCCCGCGTTGCGGCGCCGCAACGCCTCGAGCACCGTCGCGTCGATCGCCACCGAGAGGCCGCCGGCGACGGCCATCCCGATCAGGATCGCGACGATCACCGGCATGTCCCGGTTGAGCGCGATCAGTGAGCCGAAGGCCCCCCACGTCATCACCTGCGCGTGCGTGAAGGTGAGGACGTGGAGGACCCCCCAGATGAGGGTGACCCCGAGGCCGAGCAGCGCGTAGATGCTGCCCGACGCCAGGCCGTTGATCGTCTGTTGCACGGGGTCGGTCGGGCGTCAGCGCTCGCAGGTGGCGTCGGGATCCCAGACGACGATCTCGCCGCCGTCGATCATCAGGTTGATCCCGGCGATGCTCGGCTCGCGGTTGTCGTCGAACTCGTAGACGCCGAAGGCGCCTTCGAAGTCGGTGATCCCGTTGAGGGCGGCGATGACGTCGGCCGGCTCGGCCGAACCGGCCTGCTGCAGTGCGGTGGCGAACATCCACATGCCGTCGTACCCGGCGGCGTAGTAGAGGTCGGCTTCGTCGTCGTAGGCCTCCTTGATCGCCTCGACGAAGTGCGGGTTGCGCCCGGTGTCGTTCTGCGCCGCCCACACCGCGTTGTACACGACGCACTGCATCGCGTCGCCGGCCTGGTCGAGCACTTCGTCGCGCCCGGTGCCGTCGGAGGAGATGATCGGGATGTCGATCCCCAGCTCCTCCGCCTGCAGGTAGATGCCGGCGAACTGACCGGGGAAGGCCGTCACCACGAGCACGTCGGCGCCCGAGTTGGCCAT
>CAYGLH010000390.1:0-3388 GCA_964350535.1 uncultured Ilumatobacteraceae bacterium | reverse complement strand
CAGGATCGGCGTCGTCGTGTCGGTCAGGCCGGTCGCCGTGAAGTCGAGCAGGCCCGACCCGTTGCCGTCCTGGAAGATCCACACCATCGCACCGAACGTGGCGGTGAGGCTGAGCGTGTTCAGCACGATCGCCTTCAGCGGCACGAGCAGGCTGCCGAACATGAGGAACAGCAGGACGAACGTGGCCGCTGCGATCCACAGCCCGGCCCACGGCACGAGCCCGAAGATGGCGGCCTTGGAGTCGACCAGCGCAGCAGACTGGCCGCCGACGAGCACCTCCTCGAAGCCGTGGTCGAGATCGCGGACCTCCCCGACCAGCGCTTCGGCCTCGGGCGAGATCGGTTCGACCTCGGGCACCACGCTGAACCGGACCGTGTCGCCGCTGCGGTACCCGGCGAGCACCTCGTCGGGCGGCGCGACGAGCGCGCCGTCGACGTAGCGTCCCGACACGGCGTCGACGCGGCCCACGCCGTCGAGCGTGGAGAGCGTGAGCGCGTAGTCGTCGGCGGCGGCGTCGGACATCGATCCGACCGCCAGCACCGGGAACGACTCGGCCTCCGAGGAGTCGAAGTCGGCGCGCAGCGTCTCGCTGACGACGCGCGCCGGGTCGTCCTCGGGCAGGACGCGATCGTCGGGAACCCCGAACTCGACCCGCAGGAACGGCAGGCCGACCAGCACGAGGAGGGTCACACCGGCGATCGCCACCGTCGCCGGGCGCCGCATGACCGTCGTCGCCACGCGGTGCCACACGCCTCCGGAGGCGCTGAGCGGCCGCTCCTTGCGCACGCGCCACCGGTTGACCCGGACGCCGAGCACGGCGAGCAACGCCGGCAGGGCGAGCACCGAGGCGAGCATCGCGACGAGGATCACGCCGACGCCGGCGTAGGCGAACGAGCGGAGGAAGTAGAGCGGGAAGATCAACAGCGCGGCCAAGGAGACGGCGACGGTCAGCGCGCTGAACGCCACGGTGCGGCCGGCGGTCTCGACCGTGCGCACGACCGCATCGTCGACGGTCCGGCCACGGGCCAGCTCCTCCCGGAACCGGCTCACGACGAGCAGGCTGTAGTCGATCGCCAGGCCGAGGCCCATCGCGGTGACGAGGTTGATCGAGAACACGGAGACATCGGTGAACGACGTGACGACGAACAGCGTCACGAAGGCACCGAAGACGGCGACGATGCCGACGACGACCGGGAGCAGGGCGGCGACGATGCCGCCGAACACCACGATCAACAGGAGCAGCGTGAGCGGCACGGCGATCATCTCGGCGCGGGCGAGGTCGCCCTCGATCGTCTCGCCGACCTGGGTGAAGATCCGCTCGGCGCCGCCGACCTCGACGTGCAGCCGATCGTCCCACGCGTGCGGCGCAGCGCCGTCGGCGACCTCGTCGGCGTGGAGCGCGGTGTCGTAGGTGTGGATGATGTCGTCGACGAGCTCGGCGCGGTCCGGGTCGTCGTCGTCGCCGGGGATGCGCAGCAGCACCAGCGCCTCGGAGCTGTCGGTGGAGCTCAGCGGTGGCGGGCTGCCGAGGCTCCAGTAGGACGCCACGTCGTCGAGGCCTGGCATCGCAGCCAGCGACGACGTCAGCGCGAGCCCGGCCTCGACGGTCGCAGGGTCGTCGACGTCGGCGGTGCCGGCACCATCGGGTGTCAGCGCGGTGGCGATGAGGACGATGTCGGGGGAGCCGGTGTCGAACTCGTCCTCGAGCAGTTCGGCGGCGCGGGTCGATTCGCTGCCGGGGCTCTCGAAGCCGCCGGTGAGGAGGCGGGAGAACACGCTCGACCCGACGACCGCCGAGGCGATCAGGACGAGAACGGTGATCGTGAGCACGGTTCGACGCCGTCGAACCACGAGCCTGCCGAGGTGGGTGAACATGTCGAGCGCGCCTTTCGGACCTGAGAAGTAGGCGTCCGGTGAGTGAACGCCTGTCAACGTACAAGTGTGAGTTAACAAGCGTGCATGTACGACTGTCAAGCGGTATGATCGATGTCACATGAGTGCAGCGCGCGAGCGGAACCCACGAGGCGAGGGCGATCGGCTGCGCATCGATCTGCTCGATGCGGCGGCCGACCTGATCGCCGAGACCGGCGATGTCGACAAGGTCTCACTGCGGGCGGTCGCCCAGCGTGTCGGCGTCAGCCCCACCGCCGTCTACCGCCACTTCGACGACCACGAGACGCTCCTCGCCGAGGCGGTGACCTATTGCTGGAGCGAGTTCGCCGCGGCCCTCGCGGCCGCCGGCGATGCCGACGACCCGTTCGAGCGGCTGCGGGCGATGGGCACCGCCTACGCCGCCTTCGCCGTCGAGCAGCACGGCAAGTACACCGTGCTCTTCTCGAACACGGTCGACGTGCGCGACGGCCGGCGGCACGATCACGACGCGCCCCCGAGCAGCGGCGGGCAGGGGATTGCGGACCACACGCACCCGAGCGACGGGCCGGAGGGCTTCGGGTCGGCCGCGTTCGAGCTGCTCGTCGACCTCGTCTCGGCGATCCTCGCCGCCAACGGCGACGAGCGCGATCCCTACTTCGTGGCGGTGCAGGTGCACACGTGGATCCACGGGATCGTCGATCTCACGTGCAGCAATCCGAAGATGTGGTGGCCCCCGATCGAGGACCTCCTCGACGACCTGCTCGTGCGGCTCGGGCTGACCCCTCAGGCAGCGGACTGAGCAGACGCCACCGGCAGCCCACGGTCGCGGGCGGCCACCAGCGCCATCCCGGGCCGGCTCGGCGCCACGAGGAACGACAGCAGATGGATCGCCGTGCCGTTCGGCTGGCTCGGCGTGGGCGCGAACACGGCGGTCACCGTGCCGGTGGTGGCCACCTCGAGCACGTAGCCGCTCGCCGGCCCGGTGAGGTCGGCCGCTTCGGTGTCGGCCGGGGCGAGGCGCAGCGAGTGCACCTCTGCGCGGCGGAGCATGAGCGTCTCGCCCAGCACGACCGGATCGCGCACGACCAGACCGGCGGGGACGAGCACGAGCCAGCGGGCGGCGAGCCGTCGCCAGCGCGGCGCGAGGAAGACCCCGCCGGCGATGGCGGCGACCGTGAGCAGCCCGCCGACGATCCAGCCGCCCGCGGCCACGAGCACGGGCCCCGACACCACGAGCGCGGCCCACACCAGCCAGGTGACGAGTGCGGCCGCGCCGGCTGCTGCAGGCGGGCGGAGGGGGAACCGCTGCTCGTCCCCGTACGCCGACGCCTGGATCCAGGCCTGACCGAACTCGGCGGTGGCGACGGCGGTGACGGCCACGATCGCCGGAACGACGAGCAGCGCGACGTCGCTGGCCGTGGCGCCGGCGGCAGCGGCGACGATCGCGACGACGAGGCTCAACGGCGCGACGACGCGGGCGACGGTCAGGGTCAGCGTCGATGCCACGACCAGCGCG
>CAYGLH010000389.1:0-3433 GCA_964350535.1 uncultured Ilumatobacteraceae bacterium | reverse complement strand
GCGCGCTGCGCGGCCCGCCAGCGGCGCTCGCCGGCCACGAGCTCGTGCGCTCCGCCGTCGAGTCGTCGGACGAGGATCGGCTGGAGCACCCCCATCGCCGCGATCGAGGCGCTGAGCTCCTCGATGCTCTCCTCGTCGAAGTGGACCCGTGGCTGATTGGGGTTCGGTGTGATCGAACCGATCGGGATCTCGGTGAGGACGGCGCCGGCAGCATCGGACGACGGTCCGTTGTCGGCGCCCGGGATCAGTGAATCGAGCCCCTTGCCGAGTCCACTACGCCGCGCCATGGTGCACCTCCTTGGCCGCGTCGCGGTAGGCGATCGCGCCACGTGACGTCGGGTCGAACGTCGTGATCGGTTGACCGAACGATGGCGCCTCCGAGAGCCGGACCGAACGGGGGATGATCGAACGGAGCACCTTGTCGCCGAAATGCTCGCGCACTTCCGAGACGACCTGGTCCGCGAGCTTCGTCCGCGCGTCGTACATCACGCAGATGATCGTGCTGACCTCCAGCGCGGGGTTGAGGTTGCGCTTGACGAGGTCGACGTTCCGCAGGAGCTGTCCCAATCCCTCGAGCGCGTAGTACTCGCACTGGATCGGGACGAGGACCTCGTGTGCGGCGGCGAGCCCGTTGACGGTGAGCAGGCCGAGCGACGGCGGACAGTCGATCAGGACGTAGTCGTAGTCATCGATGACCGCTTCGATCGCCCGCTTCAAGCGTTGTTCGCGACTGAACGCCGGAACGAGCTCGATCTCGGCCCCTGCGAGATCGAGCGAGGCGGGCGCCACGAAGAGTCCCCGCACATCGGTCGGCTCAATGACGTTCTCGAGCGGCTCCTCGTGCATCAGGACGTGGTACATCGACAGGTCCAGGCTGCGATTCTCGATCCCGAGGCCGGTGGAGGCGTTGCCTTGGGGATCCAGATCGATGATCAGGGTGCGCTGATCGAGATCGGCGAGGCTGGCGCCGAGGTTGACCGTGGTCGTGGTCTTGCCGACGCCGCCCTTCTGGTTGGCGACTGCCATGATGCGCGGCAGTGGTCGCGGGCGGGTGTGCCCGCTGGTGACATCTGCCGCCATCTCGCCGAGCGAGGGAGCAGCATCGACCGCTGGCTCGGCGGGCGGGTTCGAGGTCGGAGAGGGCTCCGAGGGCGTTTGGAACACGGACACAGCATCTCCCGACGTCGTCGACATCTTCAGGAACTCCGGGGTCGGCCTCCACACTCTGGCGGACCGGGGGGCGTCATTCAAGCATTTCCCGCACCGGATTCATCCGGAGATCACGCGGAAGTTGTGGTTTCACGTGAAACACGCCACCAACCGGTGGGGGCCTGCTGCCGGTGGGGTACAGGCGGTGGGTCGAGGGGTCAGTGATGTTTCACGTGGAACACCGGAGGATGCTCACCCTCCACGGCGTTCGAAGCACGCCACACCGACCGGCCCGGACACCCGCTCCACGGCAGCGTCATCCAACCAGTCTGGATCCCAGCGGTCACCGGCCGGCGGCTCGCTGATCACCACGCGGCCACCGTGGCACACGAGCGCCGCACCGACCGCCAGTGTCGATCGTGGTGGGCCGAACCCGCGGGCCACCGCGGCCGAGAAGCGGCCCGCCTCCGCCCGGACCACCGTCGAGGCCTCCGCCTGGCGCACCTCCACGCGAGTCGACCACCCGAGGCGACGTACGACCCGGAACAGGAAGTCCGTACGCTTTGAACGTCGATCGAGGAGCACCAGCTCCAGATCGGGGCGAGCCGCAGCGATGACGAGGCCCGGCACCCCGCCGCCCGAGCCGAGGTCGATCACCCGACCGTCGATGTCGGCAAGCGCCTCCACGAAGCCGTTGGCATGGTCGACGACGTCCGCAATCGGGCGGGGCCCCAAAAAGCCGAGGCGCTGGGCATCGCCCAGCGCCTCGTACAGTTCATCCGAGAACATCATCGTGCTGCTCCCGTCCGGAGCGACCGATCAGTCGGCGGGCACGACGACGATCCGGCGGTTCGGATCCTCGCCCTCAGAGCGGCTCGACACCCCGTCCTCCTCGTTGAGCACGTCGTGGATCACCTTGCGGTCAGCGGACAGCATCGGCTCCATCGAGCGTGCCTCGCCCGAGCTGCGCACCTGGTCGGCGACCTCGCGGGCGAACGCGGCCAGGGCGGCCTGACGGCGCTCCCGATAGCCGGCAACGTCGATCCGCAGCCGCGTCTCGTGGTCGCCGAGCCGGCGCTGCGCGGCGACGCGGGCGAGATCCTGGATCGCGTTCAGGGTGCGGCCACCCGAGCCGACCATCAGCCCGAGGTTCTCGCCCGACACGGCGACGTCCAACTCGGTGCCGTCGACCCGGAGCTCCGTCTCCACCTCGTTGCCGAACGCCGTGGCCAGCCCGTTCATGAACGTGACGGCGGCATCGCCCACCTCCTGCGGGCTGACGTCGGACTCGGGTTGCTCGTGATTGGACATGTCCTTCTCCTGATTCTTCTGCTTCGACCCACGCCGGCGCTCGCCGCGCTTCGCGGACGACGGTGCAGCGGCACCCTCACCCGAATCCTTCTGGCCGGCGTCGTTCTCCGCGGGTGCCGGTGCCGAGTCCGCAGCCGCTGCCGTGTCGGACTCGTCCTCGACGCGCTCGGTGGCGGTGGCGGTCCCGCCGCCACCCGACTGGGCCTTCTGGGCGCGGCCACGCCGGCGGCGATCCTGCTTCGGGCGCACCTGGGTCGGACGGACTCGCGCCCGCACACGGGCGCTGCCCCGCACCCGACCGAACAAGCCTGCTCGTGGCTCCTCGACCACTTCGACCTCGGCCTCGTCGAGCGCCACGCCCAACTGGTCGAGCGCTGCGTCTCGTGCCTCGTCGACCGTCTTGGCGGTCGTCTCCACCCACTCCATGTGTGTTCCTTCCTCCGCACCAACCGGCGGCAGCTTCGGCAACCGCGCTACTTGCGCGACTTGCGATTCTTCCCCGACGTCTTCGGGCGGGCGGACCGCTTGGCGCGGGCCTCCTCCCGGGACGGCGTCGGACGCCCCTTCGAGCCAGACCCGGCGTCGGGCCGGTTCTTCGGCGGTGTGACCCGCTTGCTCGTGATCTCGCGTTTGGCCGCGCCGCCGCCCTTGGACGAGCCGGCGCCATCCTTGTCCGAGTCGCCCCGCGACGAGGCCAGGTCACGCTTGGCCTGCGCGAACAGCCCGCCCGACTGCCCACCCTTCTTCGCTTCCTCCCGGGCTTGCTCCCCGGCCCGCTGCGCCTGGCGACCCAGCGAGTCGTCGTTCCCGTAGAACACCTTCGTGATGTAGAACTGCTGGCCGATGCGGATGATCGTCTGGAAGATGTAGTAGACGACCAGCGCCGCCAGGAAGAACACCTGGAACACGGCGAAGAACACCGGCAGGTACTGCATCAGCTTCTGCTGCGTCGGCGACATCGTCGGGCTCACCG
>CAYGLH010000388.1:0-3439 GCA_964350535.1 uncultured Ilumatobacteraceae bacterium | reverse complement strand
GCACGGGTCTCAGCTCGACCACGCCCGACACGTCGACGGCGTCGAGCGCCTCCTGCTGGTCGCGCACGCCGGGGAGGTCGACCACGATCGTGTCACCCTGCACGCGCACGTCGGGTTCGGCGATGCCGCGCCGCTCGAGCTCGTCGCGGATCAGGTCGCGGATGACGATCAGGTCATCTTCGGTGGCGGGCTCCGTCGGGGCCAGGATCACCGACACGCCGCCCTGGAGGTCGAGGCCGAGCACCGGCGTGTTGCCGGTCGCCACGTTCGCGACGAGCAGCCCCCCGACCGTGAGCACGGTGAGGACGAGGGTGATCCAGAGGCGGCGACGCATCCCGCTCAGTCGTCGCTGTTGTCGTCGCCGGCGGCGGTGTCGTCCGGCTCGTCGTCCGCCGTGTCGTCGGCCTGCGCCTCGTCGTCCTCGGTCACTCGCGCCTGCACGGCCGCCCGGGCGATCCGGATCTGGACATCGTCGTCGATCTCCATCCAGAAGCGGGTGTCGCCGTCCTCACCGCTGATCCGGCCGTAGAGACCGGACGTGGTGACGACCTCGTCACCGACCTGGATGGCGCGCTGCAGTTCCTGCTGCTCGCGCATCCGGCGCCGCTGCGGACGGATCATGAAGAAGTACATGCCGAACGGGATCAGCAGCAGGATGCCGAGCTGGATGATGGCCGCTCCGCCGCCGCCGCCATCGCCGGACGCGAGGAGAGTCGTGAATTCTGGGGACATACCGGCGTGCGAGCCTACCGGGGACTGCGCGACGATCCCGTGCGGAGTCGCGCGGTCACGACCACACCTCGCGCACGGTGCGCCGAAACCGCTCGTAGGTGCCGGCACCGATTGCCTGCCGGGCCTGGCGCATCAGGTCGATCGTCCACGCCACGTTGTGCAGCGAGAGCAATCGCGACGCCGTCGGTTCGCCCACCTGCAGCAGATGGCGGATGTACCCACGGCTGTGTCGCGCGCACACCTCACACGGGCAGTGGGCGTCGAGCGGCTCGTCGATCTCGGCGTTGCGGGCCGCCTTCGCCTGGAAGCGGCCGGTCGAGGTGAGCGCGGTGCCGTGGCGGCCGAGCCGGGTCTGCATCACGCAGTCGAACTGATCGACCCCGAGCCCGATCGCCTCGACGAGCGACGCCGGATCGCCGACCCCCATCAAGTAGCGGGGCCGATCGGCCGGGAGGTGCTCGATCGCGGCGGCGAGGGCGGGCAGCATCTCATCGCGCGACTCACCGACCGACAGTCCGCCGATGCCGTAGCCGTCGAAGCCGAGCTCGACGGTCCGCTGGGCGCTCTCGGCCCGCAGCGCCGAGCTCGTGCCGCCCTGCACGATGCCGAACAGCGATTGGTCGCTGCGGCGGTGCGCTGCCTTCGCCCGCCCGGCCCAGGCGCTGGTGCGCTCCACGGCCGTCCGGAGGACCTCCGGCGGGCTCGGGAGCGGCGGGCACACGTCGAGCACCATCTGGATGTCGGCGCCCAGCTGTTCCTGTACCCGCACGGCGATCTCGGGGTCGAAGCGGTGGCTCGACCCGTCGTACGTGCTCTTGAAGGTGACCCCGTCGTCATCCACCTTCGGGTCGAGGGAGAACACCTGGAACCCACCCGAGTCCGTCAAGGTCAGCCCGTCCCACCCGGCGAACCGTCCGAGGCCTCCGAAGCGCTCGACGAGGTCGGCGCCCGGGCGGAGCATCAGGTGGTACGTGTTGCCGAGCACGATCTGTGCGCCGAGCGGCGCGTAGTCGGCGGCGCTGAGGTACTTGATCGCCCCACGGGTGCCGACCGGCATGAACAGCGGCGTCGTGTAGCGCCCGCGAGCCGTCGTGGCCGTGCCGGCGCGCGCCGCGCCGTCGGTGGCCTCGACCTCGAACTCGACTGGGAACATCGCAGCGAGGCTACCGACGCGCCCGGACCGGGCCCTCAGCCCGTGGTGGCGGCGGAGCCGGGCGTGCGGGCGATGATCCCGTTGCCGGTCGTCGACGGGCTGTCCAACGCGAACAGGACGTGCTCGTGGTCGATCTGGACGACCCCCTCGGGCTTCTTGGCGCCCTTCGGGAGCCGCCAGACCTCGTCGACGGTCCGGATCGGTCCGCCGGCGGGCGACAACGCCTGGTCGAGCGACAACCGGGCGAGTCGGCGCGACTTGTCCGAGAGCAACCAGAGGCTGCCGTCCCGTCCCGTGCCGAGCGCGCTGATGTCCGCCAGCGCCTTCTTCGCCGAGCCCTTGAGCTTCCACATCGCGACGGCCTCGTACTGGACGTCACCATCGGGCGACTGCCACGCCTCCCCGTCGGCCAGGAAGTCAGCACGCGACACCCCGCCCGCCGTGCTGCCGAGCGGCGCGAACTCGACCAGCGCCGGCGGATGCTTCTCCTTGGCCACCAACAACCGGCCGCCGCGCAACAGCACGAGGCCCTCGCCGCGCGACGACGGGTCGCCCCAGTGGCGTTCGAGGGCGGAGCCCGATGGCGCGGCCAACCTGATCCGCGCCCGGAACCGGGACGCCTCCGTGTCGGCCACGAGGACCTCCGGCGGATCCTCGCGGAGCACCGCCACGAGCGACCCGCCGTCGGACGCCACCGCCTCCAACTGGCTGTCGTCGGGCGGCAACGGCCACTCCACTCCCTCCGACAGGTCGACCGTCCGCCAGCCACCGAGCTCGCCGGTCGACGCGTCGACCCGGCCGACGCCGACGCGCGCCGTGCGGTCGCCGACCACCACGACGTGGGTCACGCCTCCCACCGTGGTGGCGGCGAGCCCCGACGCCTCGATCACCGGCAGGTCGACGCGCATCGTCTCGACCAGGCGCGGTGCGTTGCTCCGGCCCACGCCCGCTCAGCTCCGCCGGTCCAGCAACATGGCGTCGCCGAACGACAGGAATCGGTAGTCCTCGGCGAGTGCCGCACCGTAGAGGTCCCGCCACCGCGGACCGACGAACGCGTCGATCATCATCAGCAGCGTCGTGCGCGGCAGGTGGAAGTTGGTCATCAGCACGTCGACGCACTGCCACTCGAAGCCCCGGTGGATGAACAGATCGGTGCGACCGGACAACTCGCCCCGGGCGGCCGCCGACTCGAGGGCGCGGACCGCTGTCGTGCCGACGGCGACCACCCGCTCCGCCTCCTGCACGGCGTCCCATGTCGTCTGGGGCACCCGGTAGCGCTCGGTGTGCATCGGATGGTCCAGCGGGTTCTCCGTGCTGATCGGCTGGAACGTGTCGAGCCCCACGACGAGCTCGACGGTCGAGCGGCCGACGCCACGGTCGGCCAGTTCCTCGAAGAGCTCGTCGGTGAAGTGCAGCCCCGCCGTCGGCGCCGCCGCCGATCCGGGTTCGTGGGCGAACACGGTCTGATAGCGCTCCGGGTCGTCGAGCCGCTCGCCGATGTACGGGGGCAGTGGCATCTCGCCTTGCCGGTCGAGCAGTGCCAGCGGCGACGCA
>CAYGLH010000387.1:2783-3452 GCA_964350535.1 uncultured Ilumatobacteraceae bacterium | reverse complement strand
ACAAGGCCAGGGAGTCGATGTAGTTCGCCATCAGCACGAGCAGCGCGACGCGGATGAGGGCGACGCCCTGGATGATCATCCGCCGTCCGCCGGGCAGCCGGTCGATGAGCGGGCCGATCAGCGGCGCGACGAACAGGAACGGGGCGAAGCTCAACGCCAGGAAGAGCATCACCCGCGTGCGCGCCGCGTCGAGGTCGATGTCGAAGAACAGCGAGTCGGCGAGGGCGACGATCATCGCCGCGTCACCGCCCATCATCAGGGCGTGGGTGAGCGCCAGCCGACGGAACCGGGAGGTCGGTCGCCCTGGAGCGGCTCGCCGTTGCTGCACGCGTCCGATGTTACGTGCGGACCTGTCCGCTGCGATGCCGCCGCGCGACGTCAGGCTCGCGAGTACTTGTAGCCGAGGCCGCGGATCGTGACGATGCGGTGCGGGTCGCTCGGATCGTCCTCGACCTTCGAGCGGAGCCGCTTGATGTGCACGTCGAGGGTCTTGGTGTCACCGACGTAGTCGCTGCCCCACACCCGGTCGATCAGCGTCTCGCGCGGCAGCACGCGACCCGCATTGGCCAGCAGCAGGTGCAACAGCTCGAACTCCTTGAGCGGCAGGTTGAGCTCCTCCCCGCTCACCTCGACGCGGTGCTCGTCGGGGTCCAGGCGCACCGGGCCGAC
>CAYGLH010000387.1:0-2773 GCA_964350535.1 uncultured Ilumatobacteraceae bacterium | reverse complement strand
TTCGGCCTGCTCGACAGTGAGCGCGCCGAGGTGAATACCGCCTTGGTTGGAGACGCCCAACAAAAGGAAACCCTCATCGTGCGCCTGTTGCAGTTTTGTGATCCGCCCCTGCAAGATGAGCACGTCGTCGGGGTCCAGGCGCACCGGGCCGACCTCGATCAGCCCCGGTGTGATCGGCGCGTCCGACGAACCGTTGCGATCGGCGCGGCGGAGCACGGCGCGCATCCGGGCCACCAGCTCGCGCACCCGGTAGGGCTTGGTCACGTAGTCGTCGGCACCGACCTCGAGACCGACGACGGTGTCGATCTCGGCGCTCTTGGCCGTCACCATGATGATCGGGATCTGCGTCTTCTTGCGCAGCTGTCGGCAGACGTCGACGCCGCTCACGCGGGGCAGCATAACATCGAGCAGGACGAGATCGGGGCGCACCTCGTCGAAGCGCTCCAATGCCTCGGCCCCGTCGACCGCCACCTCCACCCGGAACCCTTCACGCTTGAGACCGATGGTCAACGCCTCGACGAAGCTGGCTTCGTCCTCGACCACCAGCACGGTCGCCTCGCTCACGGTGAGTTCTCCTTCTCGCTGCTCTCGGCACTGGGGCCGTCGTTCTGCTTCGTCGCCGTGCTGGCGTCGACCACCAGGCTCGCCGGCAGGCGGAACACGAAGGTCGACCCCTCGCCCTCCGCCGAGGACACCTGGACGTCACCGCCGTGGTTGGTGGCGACGTGGCGCACGATCGCCAGCCCGAGCCCGGTGCCTCCCGTGCCGCGGCTGCGCGCTTTGTCGACCCGGTAGAAGCGCTCGAAGATGCGGTCGAGGTCGCGTTGGGGGATGCCGACGCCCTGGTCGGCGACCATCACCTCGACGTAGCGGTCGTCGACCCGCGTCCGCACCTGCACCACACCGTCGTCGTCGCTGTACTTCACGGCGTTCTCGACGAGGTTGCCGATCGCCGAGACGAGTTGGCGGCGGTCGGCGCGCACCAGGATGGTGGCGCCCGGGTCGAACGCGCTGACCCGGATCCCCCGCCCGCCGTCGGCGACCCGGCCACGGGCGACGGCGGCGTTGACGACGTCGCTCATGTCGACGAGGTCGTCGCCCGGCTTGGCGCTCTCGATCCGCGACAGCTCGAGCAGGTCGTCGATCGTCCGCACCGCCCGGTGCGACTCGGACACCATCCGGTCGGCGACGCGGGCCACGACCTCGGGGCTGTCCTCGTCGGACAGCGTCTCGGCGAGCACGGCGATCGCCCCGACGGGCGTGCGCAGCTCGTGGCTGATGTTCGCCACGAAGTCCGTGCGCATCGCGTCGACGCGCACCCGCTCGGACACGTCCTGCACCGTGGCGACTGCGGCGCCGTTCGGCATCGGTGCCGCCTCGAGCGCCAGCCACGTCGTCGGCGGGCCGTGGAGGTCGATCACCTTCGACGACCGTTGGCCGCCGCGGGCGCCGGCCAACAGCTTCTCCATGTGCTGGTCGACGATCACCCCGACATGGGTGCCGCCGAGTGCCGCAGCGGTTTGGTTGCGGTAGACGATGGCACCGGTGGACGAGCACACGACGACACCGATCTCCAGCTCGTTCATCGCTTCGCGCAGCACCGCACCGACGTCATCGACCGCGTCGACGGTGCCGCGCGGGTCGATCCGTCCGTCGTCGCCATGAGCGGCGTCGGCACCGACGCCGATCACCGGTGCGTCGATCACGACGCCGCGGGGACCCTCGGCGACGTCGCCCTCGAGGCCCAGCAGATCGCGGCGAGGCGACCGCGGCGGATCCGGTTCGGTGTCCGGCACCGCGCTGCTCGGTCGGGCGCGCGGATCGGGCGCCGAGGCGGTAGGCGCGCGCTCGTCGAGCCGTCGCCGGTTGATCACCACTGCGCCCGCAACACCGATCACGACACCGATCAGCGCCGCTGCGATGACTGCGATCATGTGGTCATCCCGGGGGGTCGTCGTCCGTGCCGGGTGCCAGGTCGTTGTGCGACTCGGAGTACGGCTCGTCGGGCACCCAACCGCTGACGATGAATCGCGTGCGGTCGGCGACGAGCACGGCGTGGTCGCCGATGCGCTCGTAGAACCTGGCGACGACGGCGAGCTGGACCGCCACCTGGAGGTCGATCGTGCCGGCGGCGTGACTCTCGAAGATGACCTGGATGAACTGACGGTGCAACTGGTCGAGGTACTCGTCCATGTCGCGCACCGCACTGGCGCTCGGGCCGTCGTTGTTCAGGTAGGCCTCGGTGGCCTGGCGGAACAGGCGGTGGGCCTGTTCGCCGATCTTGGCGATGACACCGCGCAGGTTGGCGTCGAGCGGGTGCCCGTAGATCCGGCGCGTCGCCTTGCTGATGTTGGTGCAGAGGTCGGCGGAGCGCTCGATGTCGGCGATGATCTTGATCGCCGAGACGACGTTGCGGAGGTCGGCGGCGACCGGCGCCTCGAGGGCGACGATCAGGAAGCAGGCTTCTTCGAGCTCGGCCGCCTTGCGGTCGTACTCCACGTCGCCGAGGATCATGTAGTCGGCGCCCTCGAGGTCGCCATCGAGGAGGATGTCGGTGGCGCGTGGGATGAGCTCGGTCACCCCGGCCGACATCCGGGCGATCTCGAGGCGCAGGTGCTCGAGGCGTTCCTGGAACTGCACGCGGTAGGTGTCCGTGTTCTGATCAGCGAGCGCGTCGGCGGCGTCGGCCGGGCCGGCGTCGGCCGAGTCGTCGGCAGCCTCGGTCGACCGGGCCTCGTCGCTCACCCGAACCGTCCGGTGACGTACTGCTCGG
>CAYGLH010000386.1:3217-3459 GCA_964350535.1 uncultured Ilumatobacteraceae bacterium | reverse complement strand
TCAGGGCGCCCATTCCGGCGAGCCCGGCGAAGGTCATCGGGTCGCCGCCCGCCGCCACGCCGAGCCGGCCCATCTCGGCCAGGCCGCGAGTGATCAGTGTGGCACGGGTGTTGTCGCCGAACCCCATGCCCTCGATCATGCCGGCGGCGATGGCGATGACGTTCTTGACGACCCCCGCCACCTCGCAGCCGACGAGGTCCGGATTGGTGTAGATCTGCAGCGTGGGCGTGGCAAAAATGCGC
>CAYGLH010000386.1:0-3207 GCA_964350535.1 uncultured Ilumatobacteraceae bacterium | reverse complement strand
AGCGGTTCAGCTAACACGCCCTGTAGAAACGAGCGCGTCGCATCGGATTGGCCCATGCCGCAGCCGATCAACAGCGCCGAATATCGCGCCACCTGTTCCACCAATGCCGCGGCCGCGCTCGCCACGACGCTGGCCGCCGGTTGCCCTCCGAGCACCTCCTTGGCCAGGTTCGGGCCGGTGAGGGCGGCGACGGGATGGCCGGGCAGCACGTCGGCGGTCACCTCGCTCATCCGCTTCAGCGTCGACGGCTCGAGCCCCTTGGCCAGGCTGACGACGGGCACCCACGGGCGGACGTACTCGGCGGCGGCGGTGAGCACCTCGCGGAAGCCGTGGGAGGGGACGGCCATCACGACGACGTCGGCCGGCGCCACCGCCTCCTCCAAGGACCCGGTCGCCCGCAGCGCCGGCGGGAGTTCGAAGCCGGGCAGATACGTGCCGTTCACGTGTTCGTCGTTGATCTGGCCGACGAGGTCGAGCTGACGGCCCCACAGCACCGTCGCGGCGTTCGCTGCGCTGAGCGCTGCGACCGTGGTGCCCCACGACCCGGCACCGACGACGGCGACCCGCAAGCCGTTCGCGTGCTGGGTGCTGCCGTTCCCCATCGAGCCGACTGTACCCGTCGCCTGCCGACCGGCCGGATCCGCTGCAGCACGAGGCGATCGGTAGGGTTCTGAGCGGTGCGCGTCGCGGTGTTGGTCCCGGTGAAGGGGTTCTCGGCTGCCAAAGGGCGGCTGGCGAACGTGCTCGATCCCGACGGGCGGGCGCGACTCGCCGAGTGGATGGCGACCCGTGTGCTGCGCGCTGCCACCGCCGCCCATCAGACCTACGTCGCGTGCGACGACGACGACGTCAGCGCCTGGGCGGTCGCCCACGGAGCCAAGGTGCTCTGGGGCCCGGGACTCGGGCTGAACGGTGCGGTCGACGACGGCGTGGCGCGGATCCGTTCCGACGGGTTCGAGCACATCGTCGTCTCCCACGCCGACCTGCCACGGCCGGCCTCGGTCTGCGATGTCGCCCGCCGCGACACCGTCACGCTCGTGCCCGACCGCCGCAGTGACGGGACGAACGTGATGTCGTTCCCGCTCGACCGTCCGCTGGAGGCGGCCTACGGCGGCGGATCGTTCGCCCGTCATCTCGCACAGGCCGAGCGGCTCGCCGCCGACGGTCTCGCGTTGGAGGTGCGGCGCGACGCCGACCTCTCGCTCGACCTCGACACGATCGACGACCTGACCCATCCCCTCATCGCGGAGGTGCTGCCCACGTGGGCACGAACTCGCCCGGCCAGCCACCTCTCGCAGTGACCGCGGCCGGCACGGGCCGCTTCACCCGCGACCTCGAGCCGCCAGCGTCTGCGTTGGCGATCGGGGCGCACCCCGACGACGTCGAGTTCGGCTGCGGTGGCCTGCTGGCCAAGTGGGCCGACGCCGGCACCACCGTGCACCACTTGGTGTGCACCGATGGCAGCAAGGGCACGTGGGACCCCGACGCCGACACCGCCGCCCTCGCCGTCCGCCGCCAGGCCGAGCAGCGTGAGGCCCAACGGCGTCTGGCCGGTGACCGGGCCGGCGAAGTGCGCTTCCTCGGGTATGTCGACGGCGAGCTGGACAGCTCGCTCCAGGCACGCGGCGAGGTTGCCAGGGTGATCCGCGAGCTGCGGCCCGAGGTGGTCCTCGCCCACGATCCCTGGAAGCGCTACCGCCTCCATCCCGATCATCGCCATGCGGGGTTGCTGGCGTGCGATGGGGTGGTGGCTGCCCGCGACCCGCACTTCTATCGCGAGCACGCCCTGGCGTCGCATCGCCCGTCGATGATCCTGCTGTTCGAGGCCGACGAGCCCGACCATGTCGAGGACGTCACCGCTCAGGTCGACACCAAGCTCGCCGCCCTCGAAGCCCACGAGTCGCAGTTCGAGTCGACGATGCACGCCACCGACGAGAACCAGCTCGGCGTATTTCGCGAGCGCATCCGCGCTCAGCTGTCCGACATCGGCGCACCGTTCGGCATCGCCGCCGCCGAGGTCTTCGCCACCATCCGCGACCTCTGACCGCCGGACGCGACGAGGGGGCCCTGGCGGGCCCCCTCGAACGTCGACCTGTCGCGGCGATGAACGCTGCTAGGTGGTCTTCTTGGCCGGAGCCTTCTTCGCTACGGCCTTCTTCTTCGCCGGAGCCTTCTTCGCTACGGCCTTCTTCTTCGCCGGAGCCTTCTTGGCAACGGCCTTCTTCTTCGCCGGGGCCTTCTTGGCCGGAGCCTTCTTCTTGGCTGCGGAC
This sequence comes from uncultured Ilumatobacteraceae bacterium, assembly GCA_964350535.1. Classification (GTDB taxonomy): domain Bacteria; phylum Actinomycetota; class Acidimicrobiia; order Acidimicrobiales; family Ilumatobacteraceae; genus CAYGLH01. The sequence continues at coordinate 937 of CAYGLH010000386.1, read as the reverse complement.
TTCTTCGCCACGGCCATCAGGGCGTCACTTCCCGTTCAGCGCGGCCTTGAGCGTGCTGCTCGCGCTGAACTTCATGGCGGTCGAAGCCGGGATGTCGACTTCGGCGCCGGTCTGCGGGTTGCGGCCCTTGCGAGCCGAGCGCTCGGTCGTGCTGAACGACCCGAAGCCCGGCCACGCCACCTTGTCACCGGCCTTCGCCTGTGCGACGACGTGGTCGAAGAAGGCGCCGATCGTGCGCTCGGCGTCGGCCTTGGAGACGCCGGCGGCGTCAGCGACGGCGTCGATCAGTTCTGCCTTGGTTGCCATTGAGTCCTCTTTCGGTGGGTCGTTGTGGTGGTTTCGGGCGGGGGGACGACCCCGCCTCATCCCTGCCCGCCGGCCGCTGGCCCACGGGCAGGTGGGTCCATCTGACCGAGCCACCCCAACACGATCAAGCACCCGACTCATTGCATCTGCAACGTTTGGATCGCCGAGCCCTTGCAGCTACTGGCGATCCGGGCGTTCACGAAGGGACAATCGTCGCCGACGGGCCCATGTATCCACCGGCACCGCATCCGGCTGGAGTAGAACGGAGGGCCGTTGGGTACGACAAGCGATTCACCCCGAATCATCGGATCCCCCACTGAGGAGTGATGGTGACCGACCTTCGCCCGTCCGTTGACGACCTCGTCGAGCCCCAGCTCGACGACCCGGCCGGATCGGCCGAGGAGCGGGACGAGGAGGTGAGCAGCACCAGGACCAGGCTCGTCCTCGACACGTCGGTGCTGATCGCCGACCCGACCTGTGTCCTCGAGTTCCGCTCCGCCGATGTCGTCGTCCCCCTCACCGTCGTCGAGGAGCTCGACGGACTCAAACGCCGGACGGACGACGTCGGCCGCGCCGCCCGCACCGCGCTGCGCACGCTCGAGGACCTCCGCGTCCAGCACGGCGGATCGCT
>CAYGLH010000385.1:0-3461 GCA_964350535.1 uncultured Ilumatobacteraceae bacterium | reverse complement strand
GAAGTGCTCGACGCTGCGGCCGACCTCCTCGAAGCGGCGGTCGACGACCTCGAGATCACCGACGGCGTGGTGCATGTCGCCGGCGTGCCGGCACGGGGCATGGGCTTCGCCGAGATCGCTGCCTCGATGCTCGACGACGACGCCGCCGACGAGGCGGTCGCCTTCGACGTGGCCGAGGGGTACACGTCGGCGGGCGATGGTGGCTGGTCGACGGCGACCCACGTCTGCTGGGTCGAGGTCGACCTCGACACCGGTCTCGTCGAGATCCCGAGGTATCTCGTGGTGGAGGACTGCGGGCCGGTGATCAACCCCGCGATCGTCGATGGGCAGGTGCGCGGCGGCGTCGCCCAGGGGATCGGCGCGGTGCTCTACGAGCGGGTGGGGTACGACGACGAGGCGAACATGCGTGCCACGACCTACATGGACTATCTGATCCCGACGGCGATGGAGATCCCGCACATCGAGATCGACCACCTCGAAACGCTGTCACCGGGCGAGAACGACTTCCGCGGCGTCGGCGAGGGCGGCATGATCGGCGCCCCACCGGCGATCACGAACGCCATCGAAGATGCGCTCGCGCCGCTCGGCGTCGAGATCCGCGAGCAGCACCTCCCGCCGACGCGGATCCTCGAGCTCGCCGGCGTGATCGAGCCCGACTGACGCCCCGGCTACAGGCGGAGCTCGCCCGACGGCCCGCGGACCGCGGCGCGAAGCCCTGGCTGCGGAGCCGCCTGCAGCCCGACCCCCGACAGACCGACCGCTGCCCACAGCGATTCGATCGCTCCTGGCTCGGGGTGCTCGACCACCAGCTCGACGAGGTCGACGCCCGACGGGGCCGTGGCGCGCGGCTGCGGCGTCGTCCCCCAGTCGATGAGGAACGGAACGGCCCCATCGTGGTCGCCCGTGGGGAACGTCAACGACCACTCGAGCCGCTCGCCCGAGGGCGTCTCCCGACCCATGGCCACCGGCTCGCCCGGGTCGTGCCCGGCGCCGCGCAGCGCGGCGATCAGATCGTGCAACGTCTCGCCGTCGGTCGACCGGACCGCGAACGTCACGAGGCGCGGCGTGTCCAACTCGTCGAGGCCGAATGGCCGGTCGCCGTCGGGCGGTGGCTGCGCGGGGTCGGGCGCGATCAGTTCGAGGTAGCAGTTGCCGAACGACACGAGCGCGTTCCACGTGCCGAAGCCGGTGTGCTGCCCGCCGATCGCCGGCCGCACCCCGACGTCGCGTTCGAAGGCGTCCCTCGCCGCCGCGAGGTCGGGGACTCCGTACACGAGATGATCGATGACAGCCACGATGCCGATCGTAGGACGGCCGCAATGTCACACTGGCCAGATGTCGGAGTTCAGCGATCGAGTCGCCATCGTCACCGGGAGTTCCAGCGGGATCGGGGAGGAGACCGCTCGGCGGCTGTCCGACCTCGGCGCCACGGTGGTCGTCAACTCGTCATCGTCGGTCGAGGCCGGCGAGGCCGTGTCGTCATCGCTGCCAGGCGAGTCGACGTACCTCCGCGCCGACATCTCGAACCAGGATGAGGCGCACGCATTGATCGACCAGACCGTCGAGCGCTACGGGCGACTCGACTACCTCATCAATAACGCCGGCTGGACCACGGTGGTGCCGCACGAGGACCTCGACGGGCTCACCGACGAGATCTTCCGCAAGACCTTCGAGGTCAACATCTTCGGCACGTGGTGGCTGACCAAGCGGGCGATCCCGCACCTGCGTCGGTCCGACGACCCCTCGATCGTCAACATCACCTCGATCGCCGGTGTGCGCCCGGTCGGGTCGTCGATGGCGTACTCGATGACCAAGGCGGCGCTCAACCAGATGACGCTGCTGCTCGCCAAGTCGTACGGCCCGATCCGCGTCAACGCGGTGGCGCCCGGACTCGTCAAGACCCCATGGACCGAGGACTGGGACGCTCAGCACGCCGCCATCTCACAGATGGCGCCGATCCCGCGCTCGGCGACGCCCGACGACTGCGCCGAGGCCGTCCTCGCGCTACTGCGCAACAAGTACACGAGCGGCGAGGTGTTCGTCGTCGACGGCGGCGTCACCCAACGCATGTGAACCTGTCACAAAGGTGTCAGACCCCGTTGTGACAGGTTGGGGGTTCAGGCCGACGGTCGGACGATGAAGGCCTCGTCGGGACGGAGGGATCCGTCGAGCAGCGATGCGTAGCGCTCCGGCAGCGCGGCAAGTCCGTCGACCGTGACGATGTCGACCCAGTCGTCCGCCACGCCGAGCAGCGCGTCCCACGCCTCGCCGAAGCGCTCCTGGTAGCCGGCCGGGCCCCAATCGGCGATCCGCTTCTCGATCTGTGTCGGGGCGAAGAAGAACTCGGGCGACGGGCCCGGGAGGTCGGCGTCGGTGCCAGTGGCCTCCCAGTGCGTCATGCCCACGGTGATGCTGGCGCGGAGGCGGTCGCCGAGGTGGCGGTGGACCCGGGAGCGAACCGCCGCGTCACCGGCGATGTCGACGAAGACGGTCGGCACGTCGGCGTCCATCGACTCGATGTCGTCGTAGGCGACCACTGCGTCGTACCACCCGAGCTGCTCGACGAACCCGACGTTGCCGGGCGACGTGAGCCCGACGAGCTCGGGGAGTTCACCACTGCGACGCGACGCGCACAAGGCGGTCCCGGCAGCGGTCTTGCTCGACGCGCTCGACACGAGCACCCGCTCGGCGCCGAAGTGCTCCTGGTCGTGCAAGTAGTCGTCGAGGACGAACGACGTCACGAACAGGGGGACGAAGATCGCCTGCTGATCCTCGGTGTCGGGCCGGTGGACGGGATCGGTGTCGGTCCGGCGATAGCGGTTGTACGTGCCGGGCAGCCCGGCGCGGTGCGCGGCGCTGTCGGTGAAGCCCCCCGGCCGGACGCTGTCGGGCTCGACGACGAGATGGGTGGCCATCGGCAGGTAGCCGAAGTACCGAGCACCCGGCGGGCAGCCGTCGACCTCGCCGGCGACGACCTCGGCGAAGCCCCACACCGGCAACCGTCCCCACGCCTGGTCGGCGGTCGGGAAGAAGTTCCAGTAGCCGATCATGTCCCCGGCGACGCCGTAGGTCACGTTGTTCGCGGTGAGCCCGAAGGCGTCGACGCGCAGGAGGAGTTGTCCGGGGGTGAGGTCCGGGATCTCCTCCTGGACGAGACGCGTCGAACGGAGGTCGTCGCGCCTCACCTCGACGCAGTCGATGGTCTGGTCCATGCAGCGACCTTTCGTCGGCGCTGCCGCCGGCAGCGGGGCGTGTTCGGGGCCCGACCACTGCCGGGCAGGAACGGCTGGTGCTATGCCGCGGACTTCTCGAGGATGTGGACGCCGCAGGCGGATCCGAGGCCGATCACGTGGGCCAGGCCGACCTTGGCGCCCTCGATCTGGCGGTCGCCGGCCTCACCGCGGAGGTGGTGGCAGATCTCCCAGATGTTGGCGATGCCGGTCGCCGAGATCGGGTGGCCC
>CAYGLH010000384.1:1384-3468 GCA_964350535.1 uncultured Ilumatobacteraceae bacterium | reverse complement strand
TCAGCGCGTCGATGTCGGCAGCGGCGACGTCCCGATCGCCTGCTCGCTGTCAGGCACCGACATGGCGACACGGATCGACGACTGGCAACGACTCCTCCACACCGTCACCCGCCGGCTCCCGATCGCTGGCGGCATCCGCCTCGAGTTCGACGACCACACACACATCACCGAACTCGCCCAACTCGTCGCAGCAGAACAGTCCTGCTGCCCCTTCTACTCGTTCACGATCACCATCGACCACCACGGCCTCGCCCTCGAAGTCACCGCGCCCCCCGACGGCCAGGATCTCCTCGCCACCATCTTCGGAGACCACCAATGACCAACACCAACACCCCCACCACCACCGACACGAACATGAGCATCGACGAGCCACCAACACGGAACAACAGGACGCCGCTCGGCATCCTTGGGATGGGCGCCGCCGCGTGCGCCGTATGTTGTGCAGGCCCGATCCTGGCGTTCCTCGCCGCGGCCGGCGTGTTCACCGCCGCCGGCGTCGCGCTCTTCGGCGTCTTCGGCCTGCTCGTCCTCGTTCCCGCAGTCGTATGGTTCGTCCAGCGCCGCCGGCGTGTCACCGCGTGCGCGGCGCCGACAGCCCCCGTCACCGTGACGATCAGTGACCGGCCATAGCCTCGCCGCTCGGCTGGTGTGGTCGTAGGCGAGGACCTCGCCGTGTGAACGAGCAGCCTGGGCCGCGCATCACCGGGCGATTCGGCCATTGCCGATCTGCGTTGCGACGCTGCCCCGTTGGCGTCTCGTGAAGTGGCGGAACAGGCGGTCGTGAAGCCAGCGAGCTGATCGCCACACCCGCTCCGGCTCGGCCGTGGACCGATCAGAATGTTCAGGCCGCTTGACCCGCCATCGCACACATAGCCGGCATCTTGCGGGCGCCTGAGGTTGAACCATCCAGTTCCTCACTTGCCACAGAGCGTGACCATTCGGCCGTGAGCGGGCAGGCATGATTGGCCGCGAACGGGGCATATTCCGGTGGCTGCCCAAACTGAGCGTTGACCTCACCGGCCGCGCTGGCGGAGTGATCTGGTGCAAGCGGTGGTCGGGGTCCGTCAACGAGTCGCTCGCTAGGCCGCCCGACCGGGGATCTGCTTCACGGATGCATTCCGACAGCCGCGCCCAAGCCACGCCTGTCCCGGCTCTACCTCGGCCCCCTTCTCGTCGCTCGCCAACGCAGGGGCGTATCCCTGCTACGGGTGCAGTTGGCGCTCGGCCGCGAGTGACCAGTTGTCGAGCAGCATGACATCTTGGATGAGGCGGGCTCGTTCGGCGGGAACGTCGACTTGGAGGGTTTCGCGCCACCAGGCGCCGTTGGCGGCGTGCATGGTGATGGTGACTTGCCCCCAGTGGCGGGTGTTGGTGACGAAGAAAAACGCGGCGCCGACCACGGTCCAGAAGGTCAACATGCCCAGCACGAGCGCCCATGCTGGACGGTCACGCCACGACTCCCAGGCCTCCTCGGCGGTCCACCGGGTGCCGATCATCGGGAACGTGCCGACGGGTGTCGAGACGTGGTCGGCGGTCACGGCAATCTGACCCCAGGTTCGGTCTGCCGAGGTGCTCACGACAGCACCTCGACGACGATGCCGGGACATTCGTCGACGACGACGCTCCGGATCTGGTCGTGTTCGGCGAGGTCCATGGTCAGTGACCAGGCCGCTTTGATCGAGGTCCAATCAGCAAGGTACTGGCAGACGAAACCCGAGTGGGCCGGCATCCAGTCGGCGGGATCGTCAGCGCTCTTGGCCTGATTCACCGCACCGGTCACGGCCCGTAGCAGCCGTGGGTCGTCGGTGTGATTGGCGAAAGCGCGCCGCTGCCCGGGCGTCCAAGCCCACGCCCCAGAATCCCAGGCTTCGGCGAGGGCGACGACATGATCGATCTGCACCTCGCCGGGGTCAGTCCAGGTGAGATTGTCGTACGGCGAGTACCACTCGCCGGCCACGACGTGACAGCCGTAGGAGTCGATCTGGGCGGGACTGGTCGAGTCGCGGATCAACACGACGTCGCGCGTGTCGCACCCGCGGTCGTCGAGGACGATCGGGTAGTCGAACAGGTCACGGTCGTAGCCG
>CAYGLH010000384.1:0-1374 GCA_964350535.1 uncultured Ilumatobacteraceae bacterium | reverse complement strand
TCGACAGGGATCTCGGCGAGCACCTCGAGCAGCGGCCGACCCTCCCCGCCCGACGGTGCCGTCGACGGCACCACGCCCGTCACGGTGCCGGCATCGTCAGGCAACACCGCTGTGCGCGTCGGTGCCGAGTCGACGTCAGGCGCGCTGAACTCGGTTCGATACACCACGACGCCCACCGCGATCACGACCGCAGCAGCGAGCGTCGCCCGCATCGATGTGCGCACCATCAGCGGCTCCCCGCAACGAGGTTCGGGCGGCGCGCGATCCGTTCGGCCTGCGCGGTGGACTCGTAGGGTGCGAGCTGCACCGAGCGACCAGCGACGCGGCAGTGATGCGGCGGAGGAGCGGTTCCACGATCAGCAGCGGTCGTGACGCAGAAGTGACCGCAGAGGCCACAGATCCAAGGCAGTTCGTCCGGTGCGGTCACTAGTTCACCTCCTCGGTCTCGTCCACTGGAGGCCACAGCACAGGCGGCGTATCAACAGTCTGCGCTCGCACCGCTTGACTGTCAAGCAACAGGCGTGGAGAGTGTGGTGCTTGACAGCCAAGCGCACCGGGGGAGCGGTGTAGCGGTGCCCTACCCTGGGCGGCCGTGGCCGACATTGCCGATCGCCGCTGGGTGCAGGACCGCCTCGACGCCGGGGCGACCGTCACCGCGCTGGCTGCCGACGCCAAGGTGTCGCGCCAGACCGTGTACACCTGGCTCAGCCGCCACGGGCTGACACCGAACTCACCGGTCAAGCCGCGGCCCGAACCCGACGTGCTGGCAGCGTTGTACGCCACACATCGCTCGGCGCGCCTGGTCGCCGAACAGCTCGGCGTGTCCCGCGACACCGCGCAACGCTGGCTCCACGCAGCAGGCGTGACCCTCGACGTCTCCGTCGAGGTCGACGTCGAAGACGCCCGCCGACGCCGGGGCGAGGGCGCCACGCTGCAACAGATCGCCGCCGAACAAGGCGTCGCTGCCGAAACGATCCGACGCCGAATCGACGAGTAGTTCGGGGCCACGGCGAGCGATAGGACGCTCATGGTGTCCATCATGACGATGGGATGTGACGCTCGTGAACGGGACGGAACGTGGACCACCACCCAGGTAAGTGCTCCCCGCAACCCCACCGTTACACAACGAGACCACGCAACGCGATGCGCCTCCGGTCAGGGTCGCATCCAGCGATGCAGGTCATTGAGCGCGGCACGGACCTCACCGAATGACGGGGCAAGCCGTTCGAGGGTGGCCAGGGCGCGCTCACGCTCACCGAGCAGCACCTCGACCTCATCGAGCAACCGCTCGAGCTCGGCGCGGGTCAAGCTCGGCGACATCGCCAGCGAGCGCCGGTAGCCAGCGATGTCACCCTTGGTCAACCGAGCCACTCC
>CAYGLH010000383.1:0-3482 GCA_964350535.1 uncultured Ilumatobacteraceae bacterium | reverse complement strand
ATCGCCGGAACGCAAGCGGGCGCGTCGGCGGCGCGAGCAGGTGCTGGACCTCGTCGCCGCACTGGTCGACGCGGCGACGTCATCGTGCGACGTGGCGCCGCGCCCGGGCGAGGAACACGAACTCGAGGCCGGCCGATCGGGCGTCACCAGCGGCTCCTCCCCACCGATGAGCCAAACAACGCCATACCGGAAGCTCCCTCATCGCACACCGACACGCCTCATTCGTCTGGAACCTCGGGGTTCGCGGAACGCGTAGGCTCAGGGGGTGGACGCCGACTCGCCGGGCGTGCCCGTTCTGCGCAGCAGCGACTACTCGGTGCCTGCCGAGTACAACTTCGACCTGTTCCACGATGCCAACGCGCCGGTGTTCGACTCCAACGCGCCAGACGGTGGCAGCGACTTCCGGGTGGAAACGGTCGACTACCTGGTCGACGACATCCTGGTGTGCCGTCTCGACACCGGACCGCACACGATCCACCGTACCGCCGACCACATTCGTGACGGCACCACCGATTGGGTCACCGTGCAACTCCACCACACCGGCGGCATCCGGTGCGCGGTCGGCGGTGCGGGCGCGCTCGACCTCGGCCCCGACAAGGTGGCGATCGTCGATCTCGCCGAACCGCTCACCGGCTGGAACCGTGGTGGCGTGTCGACCTGGATCTGCCTGCCTCGGCACCGCCTCGCCGACCCCGATCGATTGCCGGCCGCGCGCATCCTCGACACGTCGTCGCTGCGCGGGCGGCTCCTCGAGTCCGCCGTCGGTGAGCTCTGGCGCCGCGTCCCCCAGGCGCGCCGACGAGGCCGGCGAGCTCGCAGGGGCGTTCGCGGAGACCGTCGACTCCGTCCTCGCTGCGGACCGGTTCACGCCCGCCGATCGCGACCTGGCCGTGGCGATGCGCGACTTCGTCAACGTCAACCTCGGTGACCTCTACCTCGACGTCGACACGCTTCGGGCGACGTTCCACTGCTCACGCGCCACGGCGTACCGCGTGTTCGAGCCCCATGGCGGAGTCGCCACCTACATACGCGATCAGCGGCTGATGCGCTGCTTCGCCGAGCTCACGCGACCGGTCGAACCGGCCGAGCCGCCCGAGATGATCTCCGAGGTGGCGACGCGCTGGGGCTTCGAGAACCCGAGTCACTTCAACCGGCTGTTCAAGACCAAGTTCGGGCTTCCGCCGTCCAAACTGGCGACTCCGGCGACCGAGGAACCGCGGCGAGGAACGAAGCCACCCGCGCTCGCGACCAGGAGCAAGCGGTTCCACGCCTGGGCGCGCCGCGCGTAGGCCCGCTGGTCCCCGGTCACCCCGTCACCACGCCATCACGGCGGCGCCCGCAGCGCCCGACGCTGAGACGTGCGTGCAACTCGTCTCGAGGCGCGTCCCACATGATCGAAGGGAATCAGGTCGTCGGAATCCGATCGACGGCCGAGGGAGCCCCGCTGCCGATCAGCGGTCGGTGGCAGCCCGGACCAGGAGGTTCGATCATGCGCATTGTCATCTCAGGTGGTGGGATCGCCGGTCTCACCCTCGCGGCCAAGCTCAGGCAGCAGGGTCGGGAGCCGATCGTGATCGAGCAGGCCGAGTCGTACGACGAGGTCGGCTACGCGATCGGTCTCTGGCCACTCGGCAGCTGCGTGCTGCACGGGCTCGGCTGCTACGACGAACTCTTGGCCCGCAGTTGCCAACCTGAGGTCTACGAGTTCGGCGATCACAAGGGAGGGATCCTCCAGCGCATCCCGCTCGATGCGGTCACCGCCGCGGCGGGTGCACCGATCCTGCAGGTGGCCCGGCCCGACCTCCTGGCGATCCTCGCCAAGGCGTGCCACGACGTCGACCTCCGGATGGGCACGACGATCGCCGGCGTCGACGAGCAGGGCGACGTGGTCAACGTCAGCCTGTCCGATGGCGACGCGATCGAGGCCGATCTGCTGGTCCTCTGCGACGGCCAACACTCTGCGGTGCGGGAGATGGTGTTCGGACCGGTCGAGACGTTCGACACGCACTGGGTGATCTGGACCTGGTGGGGCGCCGACGGGCGGCTGCCGACGACGACGCTGCGCGAGTACTGGGGCCCGGGTCGGCTCTTCGGGATGTACCCGTGCCCCGGTCGCACGGCCGTCGGGGCGGGGTTCCCCGTCGGCCACATCGCCCCCGACGCGCCACCGGAGACGATCCGTGCCGCGATCCGCGATGCCAACGCCGACCTCTTCGCCGCTGACGAGATCGCGGCCGGCTTCGTCGACGACGCGGACGAGATCTTCGCCTGGCCGATGACCGACCTGCGGACGAACACGTGGTCGGAGGGGCGCATCGCGCTGTGCGGGGATGCCGGGGTCACGTTCCTCCCGACGGCCGGTGTCGGCGCGTCGAACGCGCTGCGCGGTGCGGCCGCATTGGCAGACGAGCTCTCCCGCGCCGACGCCAGGACCGTCGGACTGGCGCTGGAGCTCTATGAGCAGCGTTGCCGCCACATCATCGAGGCGAACCAGCACGACTCGCGATCGCTCGCCCGCTACATGTTCATCGAGAACCGGAGCTTGTCGTGGGCCCGCGACCAGATGCTCCGCCACTACCCACCGACCAAGATGATCGACCAGATCGTCGACAGCATGCGTGTGCCGTTCTGAACCAGAGGGGGCGACGCAACCTCGCGGGGACGATCCGGACCGGCTGGGCGCGCCCGGCAGGGATCGAACCTGCGACGCGCGGCGGAGGAATCGTCTCGGACCGGTCCGGACGATGTTGCCCCTGTTGGAGTGCTCTACGATGGGAACTCTCGTTCGCCGTCCGGGTGGTGGCGGCTCGTGTCGGTCGATTCTGCGTGGTCCGTTACCACGGCGTTACCACGAAGGGCCTCGACTCGACCGCTCAACCGACCTGCGTCGGCGACCGATCGATCCTGTGCCCGCGACCGTCTGCCCTACTCGAAAGCTCAGTTACGAGTCGGGTTTCGAGTAACGGACTCAGATTCGGCGAGCGACACCGTTGAGGCGGCCCTGCGCAGCTCGACTGAGCTGCGTGCCGAACGTCTGCTCGCTCTCAAGGAGAGCCAATGGAACGAGGGCCACCATTCTCTCCGCTCTTCGCACCACCGAACGGCTCAGCACCTCAGAGACTGCCGATCGCATCGGTCGCAGCAACCCCGCCGCGCGGAGTCTGCTGCGGAAGATGCGAGACGCCTCACTGATCGAGTGGCGCGGAAAGTCCCAACGCGACCCACGCCCCTACTGGTGTCTCGCCGACAGCACATCGACCGCCCGCACTGGTGGCCGCTACGAGGTCGGACGTCGTGTGGCGCCCCTGGCAGGGATCGAACCTGCGACGCACGGTTTAGGAATCGCATCGGAGCGGTCCAGCCGATGATGACTCGTGTTGGCTCGTAGTGATCTACCAGGGGAAACGCAGATTCGCCGTCCACGTCGTGTCGGCTCGTATCGATCAATTCTGCGCCGTCCGTTACCACGGCGCTACCACAAA
>CAYGLH010000382.1:2157-3489 GCA_964350535.1 uncultured Ilumatobacteraceae bacterium | reverse complement strand
CATCGTCGACCCCCAGGGCGCCACCTTCGTCGCCAGCCAGTTCGTCCCCGAGAACCAGTAGCGCCGCGCCCGGCGAGCCCCCGCCCGCCCCGCCCCCGCCGCCTCGGTTTGTGTCGGCAGCGTGCCGCTCGCACCGGAATGGTGCCGACACGAATCGGGGGGGCTCGGTTTGTGTCGGCAGCGTGCCGTTCGCACCGGAATGGTGCCGACGCGAATCGGGGTCGGGGCGAATCGGGGTCGGGGTGGCTCGGTCGGTCGGGGTGGGTCAGTGCTCGGGGCCGGTCATCGCGGCGGGGTCGACCCAGCGGTCGAAGTCCTCGGCGCTGACCGCGCCGAGGGCGAGGGCCGCCTCGCGGAGGCTGATGCCGGCCTCGTGGGCGTGCTTGGCGATCGCCGCTGCGGCGTCGTAGCCGATGTGGTTGTTGAGCGCCGTCACCAACATGAGGTTGCGGGCGAGCTGGTCCGCGATCCGTTCCCGGTCGGGTTCGATGCCCTGCGCGCAGTGCTCGTCGAAGGCGAGACAGGCATCGGCCAACAGGGCGATGCTCTCCAACACGGCGTGGGCCATCACCGGCTTGAACACGTTGAGCTGGAAGTGGCCCTGGCTGGCGGCGAACGCCACCGTGGCGTCGTTGCCGTACACGCGGGTCACCACCATCGTCAGCGCCTCGGCCTGGGTCGGGTTGCCCTTGCCGGGCATGATCGCCGATCCGGGCTCATTGGCCGGGATGACGAGCTCGCCGATGCCGTTGCGCGGGCCCGACGCCAGCCACCGCACGTCGTTGGCGATCTTCATCAGCGCGCCGGCGAGCGTGCGGATCGTGCCCGAGAGCGTCGCCAGCGGGTCGTGGGCGGACAGCGCCGCGAACGCGTTCTCGGCCCGGCGGAACGGGATCTCCGTCGCCGCCGCGATGCGATCGGCGGCGCGGTCGCCGAACTCCGGGTGGGCGTTGAGCCCCGTCCCCACCGCCGTGCCGCCGATCGCCAATCCGTGCAGCGCCTCCTCCGCGATGTGCACTGCGGCCAGGGCCTCGTCGAGCTGCGCCACCCAGCCGCCGAACATCTGACCGAGGGTGATCGGCGTGGCATCCTGCAGGTGCGTGCGACCGACCGTGACGACGTCGGCGAACAACTCGGCCTTGCGCTCCAGCGTGTCGCGCAGCGCGCCGACGTCCGGGAAGAGGCGCTCGCGCAGTTCGAGGCAGATGGCGATGTGCATCGCTGTCGGGAACGTGTCGTTGCTCGACTGACCGCGGTTCACGTGGTCGTTCGGGTGCACCGGCTGCTTCGAGCCGATCTCGCCGTCGACCATCTCGATCGCTCGGTTCGAGA
>CAYGLH010000382.1:0-2147 GCA_964350535.1 uncultured Ilumatobacteraceae bacterium | reverse complement strand
GTGCCCGACCCGGTCTGGAACACGACGAGCGGGAAGTGGTCGTCGAGGTGACCCGCGACCACCTCGTCGGCGGCGGCGACGATCAGGTCGGCGATGTCGTGGTCGAGCTCGCCCAACTCGTCGTTGGCGATGGCGGCGGCCCGCTTCAGGATGCCGAAGGCGCGCACGATCGGTCGGCCCATCACGAACGTCGGGCGGCCGATCGGGAAGTTCGTCAGGCTGCGCTCGGTCTGCGCACCCCAGTAGCGGTCGTCCTCGACGACCACCGGCCCCATGCTGTCGGTCTCCGTGCGCGTCCCCATGCCCCTGATCTTCTCACGGCCGGGGACGGCTCAGCCGCGGAGCCGATAGCTGATCGGCAGGGTCTTGTGGCCGCCGACGAAGGTGGTCTTCATCGTGGCGGGATCGCCGCCCAGCTCGATCGAGTCGATCTCGGGGAGCAGTGTCGAAAACAGCTGGCGGAGCTCGTTGCGGGCGAGTTGGGCGCCCAGGCAGTAGTGCCGGCCGAACCCGAAGCTGATGTTCCTGTCGGCGTTGTGGCGCGTGACGTCGAAGGTCAACGGGTCGTCGAACGTGCGCGGATCGAGGTTCGCCGCCTTGTAGGAGAGGTAGAGCCACTCGCCCTGCGCGATCTCCTGCCCGCCGACCTCGGCGTCGGCGGTGGCAGTGCGCATGAAGTGGCGGACCGGTGCGGTCCAGCGGATCATCTCCTCGACGGCGTTGTTGATCTGTTCCGGCGCTGCCGAGCGCAGTGCCTCCAACTGGTCGGGGTGCTCGACGAGCGCGTGCATCCCGCCCGCCATCGCCGACGACGTCGTGTCGTGGCCCGCGGTGGCGATGATGACGTAGTACCCCATCGTCTCGAGATCAGGCATCGCTGCACCCTCGATCTGTCCGTTGGCGATGAGCGTCGCCAGGTCCTCGGTGGGGGTGTCGCGCCGTTCGGCGGTGAGCGCGGTGAAGTAGGTGTAGAAGTCGCCGATCACCTCGGCCATCACCTCGGGGGTCAGCTCGTCGCGCTGCATGTCCGGGTCCTGGCCGCCGAACAGCTGCTGGGTCAGCATCAGCATGCGCGGATAGTCGGCCTCGGGCAGGCCGAGGATCTTGAGGATCACCTGGAGCGGGAACGGCAGGGCGATGTCGACGGCGAAGTCGCACCTGCCGACACCGTCGTCGCCCACGCGGGCGCGCAGCGTGCCGAGCGCTTCGTCGGACAGTTCCCGGAGGCGCCCATCGAGCCGCTTGATCGACGCCGGCTTGAACCAGTCGGCGGTCAACCGCCGGTAGTGCGTGTGCTCCGGCGCGTCCATGTGGATCAGCGTCTTGATCGGCAGCACCGTCGCCTCGAGGCTCGCCCGATCGGCGAGCACCGGTACCGGTCCGTTCGTGAACAGGTCGGGTTGCCGCTCGACCTCGAGCACCTCGTCGTGGCCGATCACCGCCCAGAACGGCTGGAAGCCCTCCCGTTCGATGCGGTGGATCGGGCCCTGCTCGTGGAGCGCGAGCGCCGTGCGGTTCCATTCGTCGAGGTCGCCCCAACGGTGGTTGTCGGTGAAGATGTCGTGAGGGGCCGGAGCGCCGATCGCCATCGACGGAACGTACCAATGCTGCGGGCGTCGCTACGAGAAGAGGCAGGTCGCCCGCAGCTCGATGCTCGAGCGCGACGGTCGACCGACCTCGACATCGGGGTCGCGGAACGCGGAGTGCGGGGTGAACCAGGTCTGTCCGCGCTCGACCAGATCGGTGTCGTAGGTGCGGAACGCGACGACCTCGTCGATGGTCAGTTCCGGGAACGAGTACCAGCGGTAGTGCCCGGAGCGCAGCGGCTCGAGCACGGCGAGCGCGTCGAAGTCGACACCCGACCCCGCGTAGTCGGACACCGGGATCGGGCGCGTGTCGGCCGGGGTCACGGTCCGGGCGTCGCAGAACGCCAGCGGGAAGTCCATCTTCGGGGGGCCGACGTTGCGCCAGAACTGGAGGATGACGAGTCGGCCTGCGTCGGCGACGTCGTCGACCGTCAGTCCGTTGCGGGCGAGCGCTCGTGCGGGTCCCTCGGCGGTGCCGTCGGTGAACGAGCGGCGCACCAGACCGTCGTAGCCGATGGCGAAATCGGAGTGGACGAATGAGATGGGCGCCAGGTCGGCGTG
>CAYGLH010000381.1:602-3493 GCA_964350535.1 uncultured Ilumatobacteraceae bacterium | reverse complement strand
GAGGTGTCGGGCGTGGCCAGCTTCTCGCCGAAGCGCAGGTCGCGGTGGATCCAGGCGATCGGCGTGTCGTCGCCGTGCTCGGCCACGAGGTCGCGCGCCTGGCGCGACACCGGTGCGTAGGGGTCGTCGTTGATCTCGCTGCCGGCGACGATCGGCATCCACTCGTCGAGCAGGCCGGTGAGCGAGCGGATCATCCGCGTCTTGGCCTGGCCGCGCTCGCCGAGGAAGATCACGTCGTGCCCGGCGAGCAGCGCGTTCTCGAGCTGGGGCATCACCGTGTCCTCGTAGCCGGTCACGCCGGCGAACAGCGGCTCACCGGCGGCGACCTTCTCGATCGCGTGCTCGCGGATCTCCTGCTTCACGGGCCGCGACACCCAGCCGGAGGCGCGCAGCGCGCCGAGGGTGGTGGGCCGGTCGGACGGGGGTTCGGGGGTGGTCCCGGCGATCACGTCGGTCATGACCCGACCGTAGTGCCCGCCGCCCCGCCACGGCGATCCCCCCGCTGCGGGGCCGAAGCGGCCCTGGGTACGCTGGCACGATGGAGCTGGATGGGGGTTGGCGCGCGGTCGAGGCCGACGACGACATCCGCCGTCACGGCATCGGGCTCGTCGCCGACGACGCCGGCTGGCACCCGATCGAGGTGCCCGGCCACTGGCGCAACCACCCGAAGTTCGCGAGCAGCGACGGACCGGTCATGTACCGCCGCCAGTTCCACGCCACGCCGCCCGAGCCCGGTCGGCGACGCTGGCTGACCCTCGACGGCATCTTCTACCAGGCCGACGTGTGGCTCGACGGGGCGTATCTCGGCGACCCGGAGGGGTACTTCTTCCCGCACGCCTTCGACATCACGTCGCTGTCGCGGCTCGGCGACGACCACGCGTTGGCGATCGAGGTCACGTGCACGCCCCAACACGGCACCCAGGGCCGCACGAACATCACCGGCGTCCTCCAAGGCTGGGACGGCATCGACCGCAGCTGGAACCCGGGCGGCCTGTGGCGGCCCGTCAAGGTGTACGACACCGGGCCGATCCGCATCGACCGGCTGCGCGTGCTGTGCCGCGACGCCGACGCACGGCGCGCCCACCTCCGGCTGACCGCCAGGCTCGACAGCGACACCGCGCGTTCCGCGGTCGTGCGCACGCTCGTCGACGGCGAGGTTGCCGACGAGCAGGAGCACGCGATCGCGCAGGGCGACAACACCATCGCCTGGACGGTCGACGTCGCCGACCCGCAGCTCTGGTGGCCACGGGGCCTCGGCGAGCAGACGCTGACCACCGTCGAGGCCGAGGTCCTCGTCGACGGCGACACGAGCGATCGCCGCCGGCGCGTGACCGGCCTGCGCCAGGTGGCCTGGAACGACTGGATCTGCTCGGTCAACGGCGAGCGGCTGTTCCTCAAGGGCACCAACCTGCTCCCGGCGGCGGCGGCCATGGCCGATGCCGACCGCGGCACGATCGTGGGCGACCTCGAGCGACTGGTCGATCTCGGCCTGAACTGTGCACGCGTCCACGGCCACGTGGGGCACCGCACCCTGTATCGCACGGCCGACGAGCTCGGCGTCGTGCTCCTGCAGGACTTCCCGCTGCAGTGGGGACACGCCCGCAGCGTGCGTCGCCAGGCGGTGCACCAGGCGGAGGCGCTCGTCGACCACTTCGGCCACCACCCGTCGATCGCGTTGTGGAGCGCGCACAACGAGCCGGTCGCGGCACCGACACGGATCGCCGACGACCCCGGCCACGCGGCACCGGCGCCATCGCTGCGTCAACGGCTCTCGGGTGCCGCCGCGCAGCAAGTGCCGACCTGGAACCGATCGGTGCTCGATCGATGGGTCAAACGAGCCTTCGAGCGCGCCGACCCGAGCCGCCCCACGATCGCGCACAGCGGCGTGACGGCACACTTCCCGCAGCTCGACGGCACCGACGCCCACTTCTACTTCGGGTGGCGGCGCGGCGGCGTCGACGGACTCGCCCGCCAGGCGGCGCGACTGCCGCGCACCGTGCGGTTCGTCAGCGAGTTCGGGGCGAGCTCGGTGCCGGCGACGGCGCCCTACCTCGACGAGCAGCTGGCGCGCCACGACTGGCCCGACCTCGACTGGGCCCGCCTCGCCACCGAGCACGGCTACGAGCTGGCCGTGTTCGAGCAGGTGCTGCCACCGGAGTCGTACGACACCTTCGACGCGTGGCGTGCGGCCAGCCAGCGCTACCAGGCGCACCTGCTGAAGCTGCAGATCGAGACGCTGCGGCGGTTGAAGTACCGCCCGACGGGCGGCTTCTGCTTCTACGCCTTCGCCGACCCGGCGCCGGTGATCTCGGGATCGATCCTCGATCACGAGCGGGTCCCCAAGCTCGCCTACGAGGCCGTCCGGCTGGCGTGCGCGCCCGTGCTGGTCGCCAGCGATCCGCTGCCCACCGACGTCCTTCCCGGCGAGCGCCTCAAGCTCGACGTGCACGTGGTCAACGACACCACCGACGAGATCGAGTTCGCCGTCGTCGACGCCGTCATCGGCTGGACCGGGGGCGAGCAGCGTTGGCGCTTCGGCGGCCCCGTGGCCGCGGACGGCGTGGTCAAGGTCGGCCGCATCGACCTCGAGGTGCCCGACGCCGAGGGAGCGCTCAGCTACGAGCTGTCGCTCTCCGCCGGCACCATCACCACGAGCAACGCGTACGCCGGCCGCATCGCCGGCGGAGCCCGCTGACGTACGACGCCTCACAAACCGGCCGATCGTCGCGGACGGCCGGTCTACCGTGTGCTTCCGATCCGACGCCGTCGCTCGGGAGGGAGCGGCGGACTCACCGGGGAGGCGTGAACGTGGCGGAGGCGATTCAGATCGGACTGGTCATCCTGGGAACGCTCCTGGGCTTCTGGTCCGCCGCCGCGATGGAGTCGCGGAA
>CAYGLH010000381.1:0-592 GCA_964350535.1 uncultured Ilumatobacteraceae bacterium | reverse complement strand
CCGTCGCGGGTCAGCGGTCAGGTGCGGGCCAGCTGGCGGCGGTTCTTGAACTTCGACTTCAGGTAGTCGGCGTTCATGATCGCGATGTTGTCGATCGAGATCTCCTTCGGGCAGGCCGCCTCGCACTCGCCGTGGTTGGTGCACGATCCGAAGTGCTCGTCCATCTTCTCGACCATCGTCTCGGTGCGCTTGTAGCGCTCGGCCTGACCCTGCGGGAGCAGGTTGAGGTGCGCCAGCTTGGCCGAGGTGAACAGGTTGGCGGCACCGTTGGGGCAGGCCGCCACGCAGGCCCCGCACCCGATGCAGGCAGCGGCGTCCATCGAGGCGTCGGCCACCGGCTTGGGGATCGGGATCAGGTTGGCGTCGGGCGCACCGCCGGTGGGCGCGGTGATGAACCCGCCGACCTCGACGATGCGGTCGAACGGCGACCGGTCGACCATCAGGTCGCGGATGATCGGGAACGCCGTCGCCCGGAACGGCTCGAGCACGATCTCGTCGCCGCTGTCGAAGACGCGCATGTGCACCTGGCACGTGGCGGTGCCCTTCTGCGGACCGTGGGCCTGCCCGTCGATCATCAGCGAGCACGTGCCGC
>CAYGLH010000380.1:345-3495 GCA_964350535.1 uncultured Ilumatobacteraceae bacterium | reverse complement strand
GCTGTCGTGGTACCCGTGGGACGACGTCGACCACGACTTCGTCCAGTGGTGCCGGCGGGTCATCGGCTACCGCGCCGCGCACCCCGTGTTCCGGCGCCGTCGGTGGTTCCAGGGGCGGGACATCCGCGGCAACGAAGACCTCGCCTGGCTGCGGCCCGACGGCGAGGAGATGACCGATCACGACTGGGAAACGGGCTACGCCCGCGCCGTCGGTGTGTTCGTCAACGGCCAGACGATCCCGACCACCGACGCGTACGGCGAGCGGATCATCGACGACACGTTCCTGCTGTTGTTCAACGCCGGCCACGAAGCACTGCGCTGGTGCATCCCCGGCCCCGAGTGGAGCGTGCGCTGGACGATCGACCTCGACACCGCCGATCCGCGCCGTGGCGACACCCGGACCGTCAACGTGCGCCCGCGCGACGAGCTCGAGGTGGCCGGCCGATCCCTGATCGTGCTGCGGTCGATCGGCGGCCGCGCCGGTCGAAGTCGTCGCACGGGCCCGATCGCCGTCGCCGGCGACGTGCGGCCGCACACCCCCGCCCGACCAGCTGAACCCACCGCCCGCGAGAGGAGCAGCCTCCGATGACCACCCGCACCACCGAGCCCTCGACGAGCACACCGACGACCGCGACGACCAGTCCGGCGCCGTCGGTGAAGCTGCCGAAGGAGCGGCCCGGGAGGGCGGTGGTCGAAGCGGTGCGTCCGGTCGTCGACGGCGGCAGGTTCCCGGCCAAGGCCGCGATCGACCGCCCGATGTCGATCGAGGCGGACGTGTTCACCGACGGCCACGACGTCGTGTCGGCCGCCGTGCTGACGCGCTTCGTGTCGTACTCCGCGCGGGGACGTCGTTCGCCCGGCCCGTGGAGCGAGACACCGATGACCGCAGTGGTCAACGATCGCTTCACGGCGACCGTGGTCCCGGACCGCCTGGGCCGTTGGGAGTACGACGTCGTCGGATGGGTCACCCATGCCGAGACGTGGCGGCGCGGGACGGTCAAGAAGCACGACGCAGGTCTCGACCTCGATCTCGAGCTGCGCACCGGGCGTGCCCTCGTCGACGCCATGCTCGCCGCGCCGCACGAGGGCGCCACCGACGACGACCTCACGGCGTTGCGGATCTTCGCCGACGAGCTCGCCGCCGGCGACCCCTCGTCGCTGGCCGACGCGCACTGGGCCGACGTGTTCTTCCGGTGCGAACCGCGCCATCCGGTCGACCGGTTCGCGTCGCCGCTCGCGGTGGACGTCGACCCGCTGCTCGCCACGTTCGGTGCCTGGTACTCGTTCTTCCCGCGCTCCACCGTCGGCGGCGGCGCGGCTCCGGCGTCGCCCGGCACCCTGCGCGACGCGATCGACCGGCTCGACTACATCGCCGACCTCGGGTTCGACGTGGCCTACATCCCACCGGTCCATCCGATCGGCACCACCAACCGGAAGGGCAAGAACAACCTCACGGTGGCGGCTCCCGACGACGTCGGCAGCCCGTACGCGATCGGTGCGGCCGAGGGCGGCCACACGGCGGTGGCGCCCGAGCTCGGCACGGTCGAGGACGTCGCGGCGCTCGCCGACGCCTGTCGCGTGAGGGACATGCACCTGGCGCTCGACATCGCCTTCAACTGTTCGCCCGACCACCCGTGGGTGCGCGAGCACCCGGACTGGTTCACGGTCCGCCCCGACGGCAGCATCCAGTACGCCGAGAACCCGCCGAAGAAGTACGAGGACATCTACCCCCTCAACTTCGAGACCGACGACTGGGAGGCGCTGTGGCAGGCGCTCGCCGACGTCTTCCGGTTCTGGATCGAGCGCGGCGTCACGATCTTCCGCGTCGACAACCCGCACACCAAGGCCTTCGCCTTCTGGGAGTGGGCGATCACCGCCATCCGCCGCGAGCACCCCGAGGTGATCTTCCTGTCGGAGGCATTCACGCGGCCGCGCGTGATGGAGCGCCTCGCCAAGCTCGGGTTCAACCAGTCGTACACGTACTTCGCGTGGCGGCAGGCGGCATGGGAGCTGCGCGAGTACTACGAGGACCTGTCGACGCGCACGCTCGACTACTTCCGGCCCACGGCGTGGCCGAACACGCACGACATCCTCACCGAGCAGATGCAGACGGGCGGTCGTCCGGCCTTCGCCTCGCGGGCGGTGCTCGCCGCGACGCTGACCCCGAGTTGGGGCGTGTACGGCCCGGTGTACGAGCTCCTGGAACGCGCCCCGCGTCCCGGGGTCGAGGACTACCTCGACTCGGAGAAGTACGAGGTGCGGCACTGGGACCTCGACGACCCCGCCAGCCTGGCCCCGCTCCTGGCGCGGCTCAACGAGATCCGCCGCAGCGAGCCGGCACTGATGTCGCTGGAGACGATCGCGTTCCACGAGGTCGACAACCCGGCGCTGCTGTGCTTCACCAAGACCGACCCCGCCGGTGAGGGCGACCCGGTGATCGTCGTCGTCAACGTCGACCCGTTCAACGTGCAGTCCGGCACGGTCGACATCGACCTCGCCACCATCGGCCTGCCGTACGACTCCGACTACGACGTGGTCGATCGGCTCGGCGGCGCCACCTACCGCTGGTCCGGCAGCCACAACTACGTCGAGCTGTCGCCGTGGGCGGCGATGGCCCACGTCTTCTCCGTGCAGTCCCGCGCGGTCGGCGGGGCGGTCGGCGGAGCGGGCGACAGCGGCGAGGAGGGCGCGGCGCCGGGCACGGCGGCGACCCCGAGCGAAGGGGGGCCGGCATGAACCGGACACGAACCACCGAACCGGCCCGCAACGGCGGTGACGTGGCGCCCGACTGGTACCGCGACGCCGTCATCTACCAGCTCCACGTCCGCGCCTTCGCCGACTCGAACGGCGACGGGATCGGCGACTTCGACGGGTTGACGTCGAAGCTCGACTATCTCTCCGACCTCGGGGTGACGGCGTTGTGGCTGCTGCCGTTCTACCCCTCGCCGCGTCGCGACGACGGCTACGACATCGCCGACTACTACGCCGTCAACCCCGAGTACGGCACGAAGCGGTCGTTCAAGCGGTTCCTCGACGCCGCCCACGACCGCAACATGCGGGTGATCACCGAGCTGGTCATCAACCACACGAGCGATCAGCACCCGTGGTTCGATCGCGCCCGCCGCGCGCCGAAGGGCTCGAAGTGGCGCA
>CAYGLH010000380.1:0-335 GCA_964350535.1 uncultured Ilumatobacteraceae bacterium | reverse complement strand
ACTCGGACGCACGGATCATCTTCCAGGACTTCCAGACGTCGAACTGGACGTGGAACCCGGTCGCCGAGCAGTACTACTGGCACCGCTTCTACCACCACCAGCCCGACCTCAACTTCGAGAACCCGGACGTCGAGAAGGCGGTGCTCGACGTCCTCGACTTCTGGCTCGACATGGGCGTCGACGGGCTGCGCCTCGACGCCGTCCCGTACCTCCACGAGCGCGAGGGCACGAGCTGCGAGAACCTTCCCGAGACCCACGACGTGCTCAAGCGGATCCGCGCCCGCATGGACGCCAAGTACGACTCGCGCATGTTGCTGGCGGAGGCGAACCAGTGG
>CAYGLH010000379.1:0-3551 GCA_964350535.1 uncultured Ilumatobacteraceae bacterium | reverse complement strand
CACCACGTAGAGGGCCGCCACGGCGCCCATATTGCTCCGTGCGCCACCGTCGCTGACCCGCACATAGCGGCACGTCGGCGGAGCGTTACGGCCATCGGGCCGCCCGATAATCGCGGCCGGTCAGGCGGTCTCGACGAGGTGGCCGTAGCGCTGTTGGGCGGCCTGGGCGGACGTGCCGAGTAGCTCGCCGATGCGTTGCCAGGACAGGCCCTTGCTGCGGGCGGCGGTGACTGCTTCGACGATCTGACGCTCGCTACGGGCCCGGGCGATCGCGGCGCGCTGGATGAGGTATTCCTCGACAGGGCGTTCATCGCCGGGCTGGGGGTCGTAGTCCTCGAACCGCTTGGCGAGTTCGTCGGCGTGGTCGAGGATCTCTTGGATCGATCGCGGCATCTCAGGTCTCCAGGAACTTGGCTCGGGCGGGCATGGCGTGAACGATGAACTCGATCCCCTCCGATTCGGCGACACCGACCTCGAGCATGCGGCCGGCGGTATCGGCGCCGATCAACATGTCGAGATCGCCGAGATCGAACACTCGGATCGGGTGGCGGTAGGCGTGCAACATGTCGTCGTCGGAGATCTGGTGCTTGCGAGCGGACTGCAAGATCACCGGACCCACAATCCCTCAACTTACCTTGATGCGACCGCTGGATGGTGGTCGGCTGGATGCTCCCCTTCCATCGAGAGGAGCATCATCATGCACACCACCACGTCCGCTTGCCCGTTTGCTGCGCCGCCTGCCGGTGAGTTGATCGCGGTCGATCTCGACCCGCGCCGCCAACTCGCCCTGCGAGCAATGGCGGGGTATCTGGCCGGCTACTCCGGCGGCACTTTGGACTCGTACCGGACCGATCTACGCCTGTGGGTGACCTGGCTCGACACCCGCAGCGTCGCCGTCCTCGAGGCTCAACGCGCCCACATCGAACTGTTCGCCCGCGAGTCCGAAGAACACGGTCTCGCCCGCTCCACGATCAGCCGCAGGTTGTCGACGATCTGTGGGTTCTACCGGTACTGCTCCCAAGAAGCCATCATCGACCGCAACCCCGCCGCGTATGTGCGTCGACCGAAGATCGACTACGAGTCCCACACCCTCGGACTCGACCGCAACGAACTCGGCGCCTTCCTCGTCCAAGCCGGCCTGTGTGGAGGTCGGGATCATGCGTTGATGTGCCTGTTGGCGTTGAACGGGCTACGGATCTCCGAAGCCCTCGGTGCCGACATCGACAACCTCGAATATCAACGCGGGCACCGCACCCTGTTCATCAACCGCAAAGGCCACAAGACCGCCACCATCCCACTCGCCCCACGCACCGCCACCTCGATCGATCTCTACATCGGAGAACGCTGCAGCGGGCCGATCTTCTTGAACACCGACGGCACCCGACGCCTCGACCGTCACGCCGCGGCCAGGATCGTGCGCCGGCTCGCCAAAGCAGCCGGGATCGACAAGCACATCAGCCCCCACTCGCTCCGACACAGCTTCATCACCGCCGCCCTCGACGCCGGCGTCCCACTGCGCGACGTCCAAGAAGCCGCCTCCCACGCCGACCCCAGAACCACCATGCGCTACGACCGCGGCCGAGGATCCCTCGACCGACACGCCACCTACATCGTCGCCACCTTCATCGCCGGCGCCAGCCGATAACCACCCACAGCGGTCAACGCCGGTCGGCGTGGGAACTGGTGTCGGGAAGCGGAAGGGTTCGCAGCCCGGAGTGATGTCACGTAGTCGCGATATCATGCCGGCATGGCAAAGCAGACGACTGTCCGACTGCCCGACGACCTTGCCGACGACGCCGAAGCCGTCGCCCGGGTGCGCGGGTCGAGCGTGAATCAGCTGATCATTGACTCGCTCACTGCCGAGATCGAACGCGTCCGCGCTGACGCCGACTTCACCGCCCGCGCCAAGCATCTGCTCGAACGCGACCGCGAGATCCTCGACCGTCTCGCCCAGTGACGAGATACCTCAGCCTCGCTGAGTTCTGGTATCTCGCCGAACACGTCACCGGCATCGACGCCCACACCTTGATCAAGGCCAGCCGCGTCGACCTGGCCGACTCCGCGCTCCACGCACCTCAAGCCGGCTTCGAAGACACCGACTTCTACCCTGACCTTCTCGACAAGGCCGCTGTCCTGGCCTGCCGGATCGCGTGGAACCACCCGCTGCCCGACGGCAAGCGGGCCGCGTGGGCATGCCTGGTCCTGTTCCTCGACCTCAACAACTGCAGCTGGACCGACGGCCAACCCGACACCGACGAAGCCGTCGACGCGATGCTCGCCGTAGCCGCCCGCGAATTCGACGAAGCATGGCTCGCGAACTGGCTCAGCGAACGCGTGACGTTCCCGACCTGACCGCGCACGCAGCAGCGGCGCCCGCGCACGCATAACGTTCCCCAGTTCCGGTGAACGCACCCGCGAGAACGGCACGGCTGAACAAGCGTTGCACGCAATCCGGCGCCCAAAATGCGCAGGCGCTCAGCATCGGGTCTACTGAGCAATCGGGAGGCCGGGCGTGTCGGCGAACACGCCGTCGGCGGTGACGAGTGGGGTGTCGATGTGGACGGCGCTGGCGGCGATCCAGAGATCGTTCGAGTGCGCCGGATCGGCGAGAGGATGGGCCGCCGCCCGACATGCGGCGCGGAGTTCGGCGACTGCGGTGATCAGAGCGTCGCTCACCGGGATGACCGTCGTGGCGTCGATTGCCTGCTCGAGTCGACCTCGGCGCGCATCGCCCCAACCGGCGACGATCGCCCCGCACCGGAGCTCGGCGACCGGGACGGCGGCGAGGAAGAGTTGCTGTCCCGCCAAACGACCGACGTACTGCTCGAGGTCGGTGCGGCGCCGACGGCTCAGTGCCGCACTGAACACGCCGGCGTCGACGACGAGTCTCAAGAGCCGATCGCGTCGGCGAACGCGTCGTCCTCGTCCTCGGACAGCTCGTCGATCAGCAGGCTGTCGAGTGAGGCGAGAACAGGCGCCGCACGGAGTTGCTCGGTGGTGAGGTCGCGCGGCAACAGCGTCGTGCCGTGTGGCCGATCCGTGTGATCGTGCAGTGCGTCGCTCACCCGCACGAACCTACGCCAACCCTCCGCAACGGGGCTCGCGAACGACTGCTGAGGCGCCGATCGCGTGTCCCACTGCTCGCGGTCAGGCGGCCCGAATCGGCCTTCGGATGTATCAGAAATGTATGAATCCGGGGTGCACCGGAGGCTGTCGGCGCGTCCGGGCCGTGGCGATACGTTCTTGCGAAGGCCGAGGTCAGCGCCATGTTCCGATACGAACCGGCACACGTCGATTTCGGCCGATATCGCCCTCTTTCAGATGTGGGAGCAGGAGGCCGGGAGTTCGAATCTCCCCACCCCGACCACATCTACCAGGACTCTCGCGACCGACGGGCGCCCGGGTCCCGACGGTTTGCGGGTCCGATGTTCGACGCACTCGAGACGATCGGTCCCGCAGATCGAGGAGCTGGAGTTCAGGGGTCCGATGCTCGGCGCGTCGACCAGGATCCGCCCCGGAGACTCCTGTCCCGTACCGCCGGATCGAGGACG
>CAYGLH010000378.1:0-3580 GCA_964350535.1 uncultured Ilumatobacteraceae bacterium | reverse complement strand
GCCATGGAAGACGATGCCATGTCCGAGGAGGGCACCATCGTCGACGTGGCGGTCGCCTCGGGCGACTTCCCGACGCTCGTCGCCGCCGTGGAGGCGGCCGGCCTCGTCGAGACGCTGAGCAGCGACGGGCCCTTCACCGTCTTCGCCCCGACGGAAGAGGCGTTCGCCGCAGCCCTCGAGGCGCTCGGCCTGACCGCTGAGGAGCTCCTCGCCGACACCGAGCTCCTGACCTCGGTGCTGACCTACCACGTGCTGCCCGACGAGGTGCCGGCCGAGACGGTCGTCACGCTCGACGGTCAGTCCGCCACCACCGTCAATGGCGCCGACGTCACGATCACGGTCGACGGCGAGACCGTCATGGTCAACGACGCCACCGTCGTGGCGACCGACGTCCGGGCGAGCAACGGCGTGATCCACGTGATCGACACCGTCCTCCTGCCCCCGAGCTGATCCGGCGACGGTTCATCTCCCCTGACCGCGATGCCCGGAGCCCTGATGTCGATCGCCACCCCCCTCGATCGCTTCCAGCTCGGCTCCGGGCGTCGCGGAGCCCTGTCGGCACCGATGCGCGCGGCGCGCTGCATCGGTGCCGATGCGCTCCGTCGCTACGCTCGCACCGTGACCTCCGCCCGCCTCGGCGCACGCGACCCCGCCGGCGACAACGCCCTCGACTCGGCGTTCGCCAGTGGTGACGACGCGGCGTTGCGCGCGGCGTACGAGGCGCACGGTGCCACGATCTTCACGTTCTGCAGGCGCACGCTGCCGGAGGACCGGGCCAAGGACGTGACCCAGGATGTCTTCGTCTCCGCATGGCGGGCGCGGACCCGCTTCGACCCCGCACGGGGCACGCTCGGCGGCTGGCTGATGGGCATCGCCAAGAACCGCATCATCGACAATGTCCGCTCCGAACGCCGCCACGACGACCGGCGGAGCGATGCCGAGGTGGCGGACCTGCCGGTCCGCACCGACGTGGATCGCATCGGCGACCGACTGGTCGTCAAGGACGTCCTCGAACAACTTCCCCCTCGCGCCCGTCAGGCGGTGACCATGGCGTACTTCGACGACCTCACACACGCAGAGATCTCCGAGCGGACCGGGATCCCGCTCGGCACCGTCAAGAGCGACATCCGCCGCGCCCTCACGAAGATGCGCGACCACCTCGAGGAGGCGCGATGAGCGGCGATCGACGCGACGACCTGCCCGGCGACGTGGCCGAGGTCGAGGCGATCCTGCGCGACCTGCGCGACGATCCGGTCGACCTCGAGGCACCACCCGACGACCTCTGGGACCTCATCGCTGCAGACGCCGACGTCTCCGCCGAACCGGAGCCGGCGGTCGGAGCGGCCGTGCACGACGCCGACGTCGTGCCCATCTCCAGCGCTCGGCGCACCAGGCTCCTCGGCATCGTCGGGGCGGCTGCTGCGGCGATCGTGCTGGTGGTCGCCGGCGTCGTGGTGTTCACAGGTGACGACGACGAGCCCATCGTCGCCGAGGCGCAGCTCGGCTTCGACGAGCAGGCCTACGATCCCCTCGGTGCCACCGCTGCGACGAGCGCAGAGCTGATCGAGCGTTCCGACGGATCGTTCCAGGTGCGCCTCGTCGACGCCGATCTCCCGGCGCCCGCGGGCGGCGACGAGGACCTCGAGCTGTGGCTGCTCAACGACCCGACGGCGCCGACCGACCTGGTGTCGCTCGGCCTCGTCGACCCGGACGAGCCGGGTACCTACCTGGTGCCGGCCGGGTACGACCCGTCGACGTTCTTCGTCGTCGACATCAGCGTCGAGCCCCGCGACGGCGAACCGACGCACTCCGGCCGCACCATCTTGCGCGGACCGCTGCTGCGGGTCTGACCCGCTGCATCCGTCCGGCACTGCATCCGCCCGGCGCTGCCGCCCCGTAGAAGGGGTATGCAGCCCTCGCAGCGTGAACGCGTCGCCATCGTCGGATCCGGGATCGCCGGGCTGACCTGTGCCCATCTCCTCGGACCGCACCGCGAGGTCGTCCTCTACGAGTCGGCCGAGCGGCTGGGGGGCCACGCCAACACGGTCGACGTCGATGACCCCGGCGGGCCGACGCTCGGCGTCGACACCGGCTTCATCGTGCACAACCGGGAGAACTATCCCGGTTTCACCAAGCTGATCGACGAGCTCGACGTCGCCACCCAGCCGACCGAGATGAGCTTCGCGGTCACCGATCGCCGGCAGCGGCTGTCGTACCGGGCGACCAGCCCGAACACCCTGTTCGCCGATCGCCGGAACCTCGTCCGCCGCGAGATGTGGAAGATGTTGTACGACATCCGACGCTTCTGGCGCGACGCCCGCACGATGCTCGACGCGCCCGCTGCCCACGCCGAGGCCAGCTTGGGCGAGATGATCGCCGATGGCGGCTTCTCGCCGGCGTTCGTCGAGTGGCACCTCCGCCCGATGATCTCGGCGATCTGGTCGGCCGCACCGACCGCGGTGGAGGACGCGTCCGCGCTCGACACGCTGCAGTTCCTCGACAACCATGGTCTGCTCGGACTGGGCAACCGGCCTCGCTGGCGCACGATCGTGGGTGGGAGCAGGTCGTACGTCGATGCCATCGCCGACCGCTTCGACGGAAAGGTCCACGCAGGGTGGCCGGTGCGCTCGGTCGTCCGGACCGAGGACGGGGTCGACGTGGTCACCGACCTCGGTCGCGAGTCGTTCGACCGGGTCGTGCTCGCCTGCCACAGCGATCAGGCGCTGCGTCTCGTCGAGCGGCCGACGTCGGCCGAGCGGTCGGTCCTCGGCGCGGTCGGGTACCAGGCCAACACCGCGGTGCTGCACACCGATGTCGCCCGGCTGCCACCGACGCGTCGGGCGTGGGCCGCGTGGAACGTCGAGGTCGACGCCGACACCGGCGGCACCGACGGCCTCGTCGAGGTCACGTACGACTTGACGACGCTGCAGCGGTTGCCCTCCGATCGGCGGTACCTCGTCAGCCTCAACCCGCGTCACGTCGCCGACGACCACGTCATCGCCACCTTCGACTACGCCCACCCGGTGCTCGACCAGGGGGCGCGGCGGGCGCAGCGGAGGCTCCCGGACATCAACGGAGCCGACCGGCTGTACTACTGCGGCGCCTGGGCGAACCACGGCTTCCACGAGGACGGCGTGGCGTCGGCCAGGGAGGTCTGTCGCCTCCTGGGAGTCGCCCCGTGACGCTCCACCCTGGCTCGGCCGCGATCTGCCGGGGCACGGTTCGGCACAGGAGGAGCGGCAGCGTCGGCCACGTCTTCGAACAGCCGTTGGCGATGGTGTGGATCGACCCCGACCGTCCCGCGCAGCTGTTCGGCCGTCACCCGTTGTGGTCCGCGCGGTGGCCTGCCCCTGTCCGCTTCCGGCGCAGCGATCACGGGCCGGCAGGCGACGACCGCCCCCTCGGCGACCTGGCTCGCGACGAGCTCGGTGCCGAGCTCGGTCACCGCCCGACCGGGCCGGTTCGGTTGCTCACCCAACCGCGGATGTGGGGATGGCTGTTCAACCCGATCAGCGTGACCCTCGCCTGGGACGACCCAGAGGACGACCCGGTCGGCCTCGTCGCCGAGGTCACGAACACC
>CAYGLH010000377.1:0-3598 GCA_964350535.1 uncultured Ilumatobacteraceae bacterium | reverse complement strand
GCGATGCGCGAGGCGTCGAGCCGGGGCACGATCAGTCCGTGGCGCGAAGGGCGGACTCGAAGGCGTGCAACGCCTCCGAGATCTCGTCGGAGGTGACGACCAGCGGCGGCATCCAGCGGATCGTGCGATTGCGCGTCCCCGCCGACAGGAGGATCAGGTTGTGTTCGCGCAGGCAGTGCTCGACCACGGCCTCGGTCCGCTCGGAGTTGTCGAACTCGGTCGCCACCATCAGGCCCCGGCCGCGCACGTAGGTGGGCGAACCGTCGAGCTGCTGCAGGTCGCGCAACCCGTCGATCAGCTGGTTGCCGCGCGCCCGCACGTTGTCGAGGAAGCCCGGCTCGGTGAGCACGTCGATCGTGGCGAGCGCTGCGGCGCACCCGATCGGGTTGCCGTTCGACGATCCGCGGTGGCTCGACGGGACCCACTTGTCGTCGAGCTCGCGTCGCGTGCCGATCCCGGCGAACGGGAACCCGGAGGCGATGCCCTTGGCCATGCAGATGATGTCGGGCTCGACGTCGTGCTCTTCCATGCCGAACATCCGCCCGGTGCGACCGAAGCCGCTCTGCACCTCGTCGGCGACGAAGAGGATGCCGTGCTCGCGGCACCGCTCGCCGAGCCCGCTGATGAAGCCCTTCGGCGTGGGGATGAAGCCGCGCTCGCCGATCACCGGCTCGATGACGATCGCCGCCACCTCGTCGGGGTCGACCTGGGTCTGGAACAGCCGGTCGAGGCCGCGCAGCGCCTTGGAGACCTCGGACTCCTGGTCGGACACATGGGGGTCCGGGAACGGTGCGATGTAGACGCCGCCGGGGAACGGCCCGTAGCCGGCGCGGTCGATGCGCCGTGCGCTCGACATCGCCAGCGTGAGGTTGGTGCGGCCGTGGAACGCCCCGTCGAAGGTGATCAGGTTGCGGCGTCCGGTGGCGTGCTTGGCCAGCTTGACCGCCGTCTCGATCGCCTCGTCGCTGGAGCTGGTGAAGAAGAACGTGTCGATCGCGCCGGGCGTGATCTCGGCGAGCCGCGTGGCCAACGGCTCGAGCAGATCGTGGGTGTAGACGTTGGCCTGGGCGTGGATGAACCGTTGCGCCTGCTCGGCGATCGCCTGCACGACCTTGGGGTGGGAATGGCCCGTGGAGGCCGCCGCGATGCCGGCCGTGAAGTCGAGGTACTCGCGGTCGTTGGCGTCGAAGACCCGACAGCCGCTGCCGCGCACGACCTTGAGGTCGGTGGACTTCGACCAGACCCCCGACAGATGGGACGCAGAGGACGACATGGAGGGCCAGCCTACGAGTCGGTTCGGCGGGACACGCTCACCGCTGCCCGAGCTCGGCACCGGCGGCGAGCGCATCGTCCCAGCTCGCACCGTCCATCAGGTGCTTGCGCATCGGCATCACCCAGCGGGGTGCGTTCACGCCGAGTGCTCCGTACAAGCGTCCGTTGCGCTCGTACAGGGCGAGGAACTTGCCCTCCGCCGGCGAGCCGGCGACCAGCCGCACCTCACCGTCGGGATGAGCGCGTCCGAGGAACTGGATCCGCAGGTGGAGCTGGTCGCTCCAGAAGAACGGCACGGCGGCGTACGCCTCGCCCGCTCCACCGGCGAGCTCGGCGAGGAGGTTCTTCGCGGCGACCGCTCCCTGCTCGGCGGCGTTGGTCCAGTGCTCGACCCGCATCTCCTCGTCGAAGTGGCGGTTCGTCCACCGGGCGACGTCGCCCGCGGCGTACACGCCGGGGATCGGCGAACCGGCCTCGTCGAGCACGCGCAGGTCGGCATCGCAGACCACGCCGTCGCGCAACGCCACCCCGCTCGCCTCGAGCCACCCCGTCGCCGGAACGACCCCGATCCCGACGACGATCACGTCCGCCGCGACGACCTCGCCGCCGCGCAACGTGACCCCGTCGTCGGTGAGTGCGTCGACGAGCACCCCACACCGGATCTTGATGCCGGCCTGGCTCAGCAGGTCGCCGATCGCCGCGCCCATCTCGGGACCGATCCCGCGCATCAGCGGTGCGTCGGCGCCCTCGAGGACCGTGACGTGGTTGTTGCGGGTGTGCGCCGTGGCGGCGACCTCGAGTCCGATGAAGCCGGCGCCGATCACGACCACCCGGCGGCCGCCGGCCGCCAGCTCGTCGCGGAGGGCGAGCGCATCGTCGAGCGTGCGCAGCTCATGGACGATCGGCGACGCCTCCTGACCCGGGACGCGCCGCGGCGTCGCGCCGGTGGCGATGATCAACCCGTCGAAGGCGACGCGCTCGCCGCCGTCCAGCTCGACGTGGCGACTGCCGACGTCGAGCGCGACCGCGCGGTGTCCGAAGCGCCACTCGACGTCGAGCTCGTCGAAGCTGTCCGCCTGGCGCAGCGCGATCCGATCGGGCTCCCAGTCGCCGGCGAGCAGTTGCTTCGACAGCGGAGGGCGGTCGTACGGCCGGTGCGGCTCCTCACCGATGACGACCAGCTCGCCCTCGTGCCCGGCCTGGCGCAACGTCTCGGCGGCACGCAGCCCGGCGAGCGACGTGCCGACCACCACGATGCGGTGGTCCGACGTCGTCGCGCTGTCTTCGGTCATGGCGCACATGATGTCGCGCCGCCCCACCTCCGGCGAACTCGCCCGGCACTGCTCGACGCCGGTCGATAGCGTTGCAGCCCATGACCTCCGCCGCCGACCACGCCTCCGTGCCGTCCGTCGAGGACATCAACTCGATGATCACCGAGCTCTTCCCGGACACCTCGAACAGCTGCGTCGACGTCGGGCCGGACTTCGCCGTGGCCCAGCGGGTGGTGGGCGAAGGCGAGCTGCGGCCCGGCGGGTTCGTCTCGGGCCCCACCCAGTTCGGCGTCGCGGACGCCGCCCTGTGGTACCTCGTGTTCGGGGCGACGCGGCGCATCGAACCGATGGCGCTCACCTCCGAGTTGTCGATCCGCTACCTGCGCCCGGCCCAGGGGTCGATCGTCTACGCCAAGGCGACGCTGGCCAACGCCGGCCGGCGCAACGTCGTCGGGACGGTCGACGTGTGGTGCGACGATCGCTCCGACAAGCCGACGGCGACGGCGCAGGGCACCTACGCCCTCCCGCTGTGAGCGGGGCCGGCGCCGACCAGGCCGACCGCGCGCCGGGTCATCCCCGCTTCCACCTCGCCATCCCCGTCGACGACCTCGACGCCGCCCGCCACTTCTACGGCGACGTGCTCGGGTGCCCGCGCGGGCGTTCCGCCGAGCGGTGGACCGACTTCGATCTCTACGGCCACCAGCTCGTGGTCCATCGCGTCGGCACAGCCGAGGGCGCCTCGACGGCGCACGCACCCGTGCGCGGCACCAATCCCGTGGACGGCGACGACGTGCCGGTTCCGCACTTCGGCGTGCTGCTCACGCCCGACCAATGGCGAGCGCTCGCCGACCGGCTCGACGCCGCAGGGGTCCGGTTCGTGATCGAGCCCCACACGCGCTTCGCCGGCGAGGTTGGCGAGCAGTCGACGATGTTCTTCCTCGACCCGGCGGGCAACGCGCTCGAGTTCAAGGCGTTCGCCGACGACAGCCAGGTGTTCGCCACCTGACGATCCAACGGCTGCGAATCGCGCGTTCAGCGCGCGTCGTGGCGGAACG
>CAYGLH010000376.1:412-3603 GCA_964350535.1 uncultured Ilumatobacteraceae bacterium | reverse complement strand
ACTTCCAACACGCATCCGATGTCGACTCGAACGCGCTGTTCGCCCACGATGACGGCTACTTCGAGATGCTCGACGCGTTCATCCAGTCCGAACAGGTCGATGCCGTCGACCCGTACATGCATGGGATGCTTGCGGCGCTCGGGATCGCCAGGGGCCGCGAGTTCGCTCCGACGCCGCGCCAGCGCGAGCTGTTGGACCAGGCCGCGACCACGGCGTGGAAGATGGCCAAGACGATCGCCGCCGAGTACGACACCACCGACCGCGCGCTGTGGTGGGAGGACCGGCACTGGGTCGCCCATGTCCGCACGGAGCTCGACGACTTCATGCACACCCTGCTCGACGAGCAGTGGCGGGATCGCACCAACGGGCACACCGACGTCGACGCCAAGGCGCACATGTTCATCAACCACTACTCGATCTCGACGGGGATGATGTCGTCGATCGTCGGCTTCGGCGCCAAGTACGGCAACGCCTACAAGGACGCCGACGGCAACTACCTGATGGGGGAGCACACCTACCGGATCGACCTGCCCCCGAACGCGCCGGCCAACCTGTTCTGGTCGGTCACGATCTACGACGCCGAGACCGCCGCCGGGGTCGACGCCGACGGGCAGGTGTACCCGTCGTTGAACTCGATGAACGACCTCGCGTACAACGATGACGGCTCGGTCAGCATGTACATCGCTCCCGAACGTCCCGACGGCGCAGACAACTGGATCAAGACCGTTCCCGGTCGGGGCTGGTTCAGCCTGATCCGCTGGTACGGCCCCACGGCCGACTTCTTCGACCGCCACTACAAGCCCGGCGACTTCGTCAGGATCGACTGACCGAGGCCGACCGGATCCTGGCGAGCGCGACCAGCGCGACCCCGCTGCCGGCAGCCGCCATCCAGTTGACCGCGTTGTAGCCGACGTGTTCGGCGAGGAAGCCGCCGAGGAGGCAGCCGACGACCGCACCGAGCGCCGAGGACGCGAAGTAGAAGCCGTTGGCCTCGGTTGCCGGGATCGGAGCCAACGCCGCCGCCAACGGCGGCGCCGCGATCCGCGGGATCGGGATGCCCTGGAAGGTGACCAGCATCGCGATCGCCGGCACCAGGATGGTGACGTTGCCGGACATCCCCAGGATGGCCATCGCCAACGCGCCGCCGGCGCGGACGATGGTCCCGACCCGGATCAAGCTGAGTGCGCCGCGGTCGACCAGTTGCCGTCCAGCCCACACGATTGCCGCGACGTTGATCAGCCCCGCAGCGCCCAGCAATAGTGATGTCTGTACTGCCGACACGCCGTACACCTCGGGCATCACGTTCGCGATCTGGCTTGTCAGCCCGTTGCTGCCCAACGAGCTCAACGACACCGCCAACAGGAACGCGCCGAACGCCGAAAGGGCGATCGCCGCGAACCGCGCTGACGACCCGGCCTGATCGGCGTCCGCCTCGTCGTCCGTCGATTCGGCCGTCCTCGCCGCCTCAGCGGCGGCGGACAACCTGCGGGCAGGAGCGGCGGTCGCCGACCATGTCGACGCGGTCAGCACGGCTAGGCTGCCGGCCGCGATCCAGAACATCGACGCGGTCCCTGCGCCCGCGCCGAGTCCGATCGCCACGACGACCGCGCCGAGCAACTGACCGATCGGGTAGGCGAGCATGAACGCCGTCAGCCGTGCCGCCACCAGGTCCTCGTCGTCGTCCGAGCCCACGATGAACGCCGGACCCAGGGTTCCCTGCGTCGCGTACGCCGCGCCGAGCAGCAGACCGAACAGTGGTGTCCACCGCCACGAGGATGCGCCGATCGCGAGCAATGCGAAGGCTGCCACCATCGCAACCAATGCCGACAGGTACAGCTGGCGGTATCGGCCCGTGCGCGCCGCGGCCCGGCCCACCCAGGGTCCGACGGCAGCGGCGAGGCTCACCATGGCGAACACCACCCCGACGCGCGCCGCGCTTGCCGTCACCGACGTGATGAAGGGCGGGACCAGCAGGTTCAGGAACGACGCGGTCGCCGCGCCCGTCGCGACGTTCGACACCATCCACCACTGCGCGCCCGCCCATGGGCTGAGGGAGTCGCTGCCCACATGGCTCACCGCGTGGGGTCGACGGCCGCAACCGCGTCGTCGACCGACGCGTAAAGGTGAAGGGCCGCGGGGTTGTCGACGGCGGTGGCGCCGATGACGTCGCGGACCTGGCCGACGCCGTGGGCGACCGAGAGCGTCACGTCGGAGCTGTCGAGGGTGTCGGCGAGCTGGAACAGCATGCGCACGGCGCTGACGTCGACGAACGCGACCGACTCGGCGTCGAGCACGATGTGGTCGACGTCGGGCCGGTCGGCGATCTCGAGGAGCTGGCGGCGGACATCGTCGGCATTGGCGAAGAACAGGCCGCTCTCGACCCGGACGATCGCCACGCCGGGGACGCGCTCGTTCTCGGGATGGCGTCCGATGTCGCCGTACTGCCCACCGCGCCCGGGGATGTGACCGAGCTCGGCGATGTGGGGCCGCGACGCCCGGTAGAGCAGCAGGAGCAGCGAGACGACGATGCCGATGAACAGCCCGGGGAGCGTGTCGAACACGAGGACGCCGACCATCGCCGCGATGGCAGCGATGAAGTCGGCCCGAGCGGCAGCGCCGTAGATCTCGCCGAGACGGCGTGTGTAGAGCCGGTACAGCTCGACGAGGGCGTCGATGTCGACGAGCTCGACGAACGCCGCGATGACGATCGCCCCGAGCGTGGCCTCGGGCCGGTCCTCGAAGAGTCCGGTGAGGAAGAGCAAGGTCACGATCGTCATCGCCGCGACGACGAGGCCCGACAGCTGGGTGCGGGCGCCCGCGGAGCCGTTGACGGCGGTCTTGGACAGGCTGCCGTTGACGACCATGCCGCTGCACAGCCCGGCGCCGACGTTGGCCGCACCGAGGCCGATGAGCTCGCGGTTGGCGTCGATCTCGTAGTGGTTGCGCGTCGCGTACGTCTTGGCCGCGCCGAGTCCTTCGGCGAAGCCGACCAGCATCACCGCGGCTGCCGAAGCAGCGGTGGCGAGATGATCGCTCCAGGACAGGCCGTCGGGCCAGCCGACGTCGGGGAGCCCTGAGTCGATGTGGCCGACGATGGCGATGCCGTCGTCGCCGTCGAGCCCGAAGATCTTGACGACCGCGACGCTGAAGATCACCGCCACCAGCGACCCGGGGACGACCGGCGCGATCTT
>CAYGLH010000376.1:0-402 GCA_964350535.1 uncultured Ilumatobacteraceae bacterium | reverse complement strand
TCCCAGCGACACGGCCCCGACGAGCAGTGTGGTGCCGTCGGTCGATCCGAGCTCGCCGAGGAACCCCCAGAGCTGTTCGAAGAAGTTGCCCTTCTCCTTCTCGACGCCGAACATCTTCGGGAGCTGACCGACCATGATCGTCAGGGCGAGTCCGACGATGAAACCCTTGAGCACCGGCTCGGAGATGAAGTTCGCCAGGAAGCCCAGCCGCAGCAGGCCGGCGATCAGGGCCAGGAGACCGGTCATGACCGCCAGCAGGGCAGTGAACGCGACGAACTGGTCGTCGCTCGTCGCGAGGTCCGCCACCGCAGCCGCCGACAGCGCAGCGGTGGCCGCCATCGGCCCGGTCACGAGGTGCTTGGAGCTGCCGAACGCGGCGTACAGCACGAGCGCCGCCGGCGC
>CAYGLH010000375.1:0-3619 GCA_964350535.1 uncultured Ilumatobacteraceae bacterium | reverse complement strand
CTCAACGAGGGCTTCTCCGGCGGCGAGAAGAAGCGCAACGAGATCATGCAGATGGCGATCCTCGAACCCGAGCTGGCGATCCTCGACGAGACCGACTCGGGCCTCGACATCGACGCGCTGCGGATCGTCGCCAAGGGCATCCACGAGGTGCGCGAGGATCGACCCGAGATGGGCGTCGTGCTGATCACCCACTACCAACGCCTGCTCGACGAGGTCACCCCCGACAAGGTGCACATCCTCGTCGACGGGCGCATCGTCGCCAGCGGCGGCATGGAGCTCGCCGCCGAGCTCGAGCGCGACGGCTACGAGGCCTTCCGGGCGCCGGTCGGGAGCTGACGGTGGCGTCCGGGCTCGACGCCATCGACGCAAAGGCGATCCGCAAGGAGTTCCCGATCCTCGCCCGCGAGATCGACGGCAGGCCGCTCGTCTACCTCGACTCCGGGAACACCTCGCAGAAGCCGCGCCGCGTGATCGAGGCGATGGCCGAGTTCATGGAGCGCTCGTACGCGCCCATCAACCGCAGCTCGTACCGGCTCGCCGGTGAGGCGACGGAGGCCTACGAACACGCCCGCACGGCGGTGGCGGGGTTGATCAATGCGCCGAGCCCCGCCGAGGTGATCTTCACGAAGAACGCCACCGAGGCGCTCAACCTCGTCGCCCAGGGATGGGGCCGGGCGAACCTCGGCGCGGGCGACGTCGTGCTGCTCACGGCGATGGAGCATCACGCCAACATCGTGCCGTGGCACATGCTCGCCGCCGAACGCGGCGTCGAGCTGCGGTGGGTTCCTCTCACGCCTGACGGCCAGCTCGACCTCACCGACCTCGATCGCCTGCTCGACGGCGCCAAGGTGTTCTCGTTCACGGCGATGAGCAACGTGCTCGGCACGCTCCCACCGGTCGCCGAGCTGTGTCGCGCGGCGCACGCCGCCGGCGCGCTGGCGGTCGTCGATGCGTGCCAGTACGTCCCACACAACGTCACCGACGTCCAGGCGTGGGACGCCGACCTCGTCGCCTTCTCGAGCCACAAGATGTGCGGTCCGTCGGGCATCGGCATGCTCTGGGGGCGCATGGAGCTGCTCGAAGCGATGCCCCCGTTCCTCGGCGGCGGCAACATGATCGACACCGTCACCTTCGACGGGTTCACCACCGCGCCGGTCCCCGACAAGTTCGAGGCCGGTACACCGCCGATCGCAGAGGCGATCGGGTTGGCCGCGGCGGTCGACTTCCTCAGCGACCTCGGGATGGACAACGTCCGTCGACACGAGGTCGACCTGTGCCGCTACACGCTCGACACGCTCACCGAGCGCTTCGGCGACGAGATCACGATCTACGGCCCGACCAACGTCGAGGTGCGCGGCGGGGTGTTCAGCTTTGCCTTCCGCGACCTCCACCCGCACGACGTCAGTCAGGTGCTCGACGAGCACAACGTGTGCGTCCGTGCCGGCCATCACTGCGCCAAGCCCTTGATGTCGGTGCTCGGCGTGCAGTCCACCACCCGCGCCAGCGTCTACCTCTACAACGACACCGACGACATCGATGCGCTGGCCGAAGCGCTCGACGGCGCGACCGATATCTTCGGCTTCTGATTCCGCCACCCCTCACCAGGACGGACGACCCACATGCCAGGCCTCGAAGACCTCTACCGGGAGATCATCCTCGACCACTACCGGACACCGCGCAACCGCGGTGAGCTGGAGACGCCGCCCGCGGTCCGCAGCGACGGGCACAACCCGCTGTGCGGCGACGAGATCACGATCTACCTGCTCACCGACGGTGCGGGCGACGACGCCACCGTGGCCGACCTCAAGGTCGGCGGCCAAGGGTGCTCGATCTCGCAGTCGTCGGCGTCGATGATGAGCCAGGCCGTGATCGGCAAGTCGGTCGGCGAAGCCCGCGCCCTGCTGCGTCGCTTCAAGTCGATGATGGGCATCGAGGGGATCGAGACCCAGCCCGGCGACGACGATGTCGCACTCGGCGACCTCGAGGCCTTGCAAGGCGTGGTGAAGTTCCCGGTGCGCATCAAGTGCGCCGTGCTCAGCTGGAACGCGCTGGCGAACGCGCTCGACGACGCCGCGGCGGCGCACGGGTGAGCGACGGCATCGACCACGACCACACCGCGTTCGTCGCCGAGGTCGCCGCCGCTCGCGGCGCGGTCGCCAAGGAGATCCGCGACCTCGGGCACGCGTTGGTCGGCCACCACGTCGAGGTCGACGAGTTGCGGGCGATCGCGGTGGACCTGCAGCAGTTGGTCGAGCGCCTCGACGCCGGCGAGCCGCGGCAACGGGCGATCGAACGCCCGACCGGCGACTGGGGGCCGGCACCGCAGGACGGCGACGAGATGTTCAGCTACGACGAGCGGCCGATCTCCGGCGCGGCGTCGCCGTACGGGCTCGAGCCGCGCATCGTCCGCGACGGCGACGAGGTGGTCGCACACCTCACTTTGCGAGCCGCCCACGAGGGCGCCCCGGAGCGCAGCCACGGCGGCATCATCTCGGCACTGTTCGACGACGTGTTCGGATTCATCCTCACGCTCAACGAGCAGCCTGCGTTCACCGGCGAGTTGAAGATCCGCTACGAGCGCGGCGTGCCGCTGCACCAACCGCTGCAGTGCCGGGTCCGCCTCGACGAGCGCAATGGCCGCAAACTGCACATGTCGGGCGAGCTCACCGGTCCGGGCGAGCAGGGCCCGGCGACCGTGTTCACCCGGGCGACCGCGCTGTTCATCGCCATCGATCGCGAGATGTTCGCCTCGGGCGGCGGTTGAACGTCGTCCCGACGCCCGCGATCAGACCGCCTCGTCGGGTGGCGCCTCGGCGGAGCCACCGGCCGTCAGCACGAACGCCCCCGTGAACGACAGCACGCCCGCCACGGTGTACGGGATGCGGTACGACCCGGCGAGGTCGTAGAGCCATCCGATCAGGAACGGTCCGCCCGCCACGCCCACCATCGAAACGAGCTGCGAGCGACTGAAGATCCGGGCGTAGTCGCGCACCCCGAAGCGCTCGGCGACGAGGAGCGGTTGGAGCATCAGGATGTTGCCGACCGTGGCACCGAACAGCACGATCGTGGCGAACATCAGCCACGTCGCCGACGCCCAGCCGAGCACCACGAGCGATGCCGCTTGAAGCACCGCCAGGATCGCCGTGAACCCCATCATCGGGACCGCCTGCACGAGGCGACCACCGACCAGGCGGGCGACGACCGAGGTGGCCGCCATCACGGTGATCGCGAACTGCGCCGTCCGCGCGTCGGTGCGGTCCTCCACGAGCTTCACGAGCTGCTGGATGCCGCCGACCTGTGAGCCGAGCACCAGCACGTAGCCGACGGTGACGGCGAGGAAGAACCGGTGCCGGACCGCCGACTCGAACGGCATGCCGGCGGGCGGCGGGGCGGGCCCGGTCGCCGGGTCGTGCCGCACACCGTCCGGCGACCACCCCATCGACTCGGGGTCGGAACGGACCAGGAACCATGCGGCGGGGATCACCCCGACGAGCCACGCCAGCGCCAACCACGGCGAAGCGGACTCGAGCCCATTGGCATCGATCAGGCGCTTGGCGACCGGCGTGATGAGGATGCCGCCGACCGAGAGCCCGGTCGATGCGACCGACAGGGCGACCGA
>CAYGLH010000374.1:0-3625 GCA_964350535.1 uncultured Ilumatobacteraceae bacterium | reverse complement strand
CCCCCAGCATCGCGAACTTGCGCCGACGAGGCACGACACGCCGATCCGACAGCCGCCACCGGGGACCGCGACGAGTCCGGCAGCCAGAAGTTTGCGGGGCAGATCCTGGTCGGCGCGCCGAGCATCGGACCCCCAAACGCCTGCTCGTGGATCTGAGGGACCGATCGTGGCGGAGGCACCGACAATCGGACCCGCAAACCGTCGGGACCGGACTCGGCACGGGTCCCGTCGCTCGCTCAGACCGCGCCGTCGTCCTCCGGGTCGAGCACCAGGATCGGCAGGCCCCACCCGCGGGCGATCGAGAGCACCCGGATGCCGATGATCACGCCGATCGGGATCCAGAAGACCGCCCGTGGGTCGAGGTCCAGCTCGATCAGGCCGACGTACAACAGCGCACCGGCGAACGCGGCGGTGGCGTAGAACTCGCCGTTGCGCAGGACGTCGGGGACCCGGTCTGCCAGCAGGTCGCGAAACACGCCACCACCGCCCCCGCCGATCACGCCGAGGATGGCAGCCGAGATCGGCGAGGCGCCGGCGCTGATCGCGACGTTGGCGCTCGTGATCACGAACAGCGCCATGCCGGCGGCGTCGCTGAGCGTGATCAGGTTGTAGCGCTCCCCGCGCCGGATCATCCCCAGACGGTGGAGCGGGACCGCCAGGATCGAGGTGGCGGCGGCGATGAAGATGAACGTCGGGCTGTCCACCCAGAACACCGGCACCTCACCGAGCAGCACGTCGCGCATGGTGCCGCCGCCCACGCCGACGATGCAGCCCATGACGACGACCCCTGCGATGTCCATCCTCGTGCGCGCCGCGAGCAGTGCGCCGGACAGCGCGAAGGCGACCGTGCCCAGGTACTCGAGCACGTCCTGGAGGATGCCGAGGGCTTCGTCCGTCGTCGACGACTGCGCGAGCACGGCGACCGATGACATCCGGGGATCTTCGCGCGATCCGCCCGGCGCTCCTGCCGAGCCGGTCAGCCGCGGAGTTCGGCGCCCAGCTTCGCGGCAGCGGCCTGCACCCCGCGCCGCACGTCGGCGACGTCGGCGTCGGTGAGACTGCGATCGAGGGCTTGGAGCCGCAGGCGATAGGCCAGCGAGCGACGGCCGTCGGGCATCCCGTCGCCGCGATAGACGTCGAAGAGCTCCAGGCCGACGAGGAGGTTGCCCGCACCCTGACGGATCGCCTTGTCGAGGCGCTCGGCGGGCACGTCCTCGGCGAGGATGAACGCGAGGTCGAGGTCGCTCGACGGCTGCCGGCTGGTCAGTTTCCACTGCGCGGGCTTCGGCTCGCGGCGGAGGAACTGGTCGAGGTCGATCTCGAGCACGGCGACGCGTTCGGACACCTCGAACGCGGCGAGCACCTCCGGGGCGATCTCCCCGACCGCGCCGAGCGGCTCACGTCCGGCCTGCAACGTGGCCGAACGGGTCGGATGGAGCCCCGCCGGCACCGCACCCTGGTCGAGGCGGGCCCCGCCGCCGAGCGCCGCGGTGATCTCGCGCCACACCGCGACCGCATCGGGCGCCTCACGTCCGGCGAGCACCACGCACAGCACCTCGTGCTCGGCCGGGAGCTCGCCCTCGCTCGGCGGGTACACGTGGCCGATCTCGAACAGTGCCGCCCCGCTGGTGCGGTGCGACTCGTTGTAGGCGATGGCGTCGAGCAGACCAGGGCGGAGCGACGTCCGCAACACGCTCTCCTCGGTGACCAGCGGGTTCGTGATCGAGATCGCCTCGGTCGACAGACCGGCTTTCGCCAACGTGCCGGGAGCGAGGAAGGGGTTCGGCATCGCCTCGGTGATCCCGAGGCCGAGCAACACGTCGCGCAGCTCGCGCCGACGCTGCTGGTAGGCGCTGAGGTGACCGTGCACGACGGACTTCGGCACGGTCTTGCCGAGACGGTCGTAGCCGTAGTGGCGGGCGACCTCCTCGATCACGTCGACTTCCTCGGTGGCGTCGAGACGCCAGGTCGGCAGTGCCACCGTACGGGTGTCACCCGACCCGCTGACCGTGAACCCGATCGGGTC
Source organism: uncultured Ilumatobacteraceae bacterium (assembly GCA_964350535.1). GTDB lineage: Bacteria > Actinomycetota > Acidimicrobiia > Acidimicrobiales > Ilumatobacteraceae > CAYGLH01. The sequence continues at coordinate 1,599 of CAYGLH010000374.1, read as the reverse complement.
GAGCAGCCCCGGCAGGTCGTCGGCGTCGAGCGCCGTGCCGAGCAGGCGGTTGACGGCGTCGATGCGCACCTCCGTCGAGCGCTGTTCCGGAGGCAGGTGTTCCGTCCGCTCGTCGACCGCTCCGGCGTGCACGACGAGGTCGGGGCACGTCTCGCGGAGCAGCTCGACGAAGCGGGCGACCGCCGCCGGCATGCCGTAGGGGTCGACACCCCGCTCGAAGCGGGCGGACGCCTCCGACCGCAGGTTGGTGCGGGTGACGGTCTGGCCGATCCCGACCAGTTCGAACCACGCCATCTCGAGGGCGATCGTCGTCGTGGTGTCGGAGATCTCGCTGTCGAGACCGCCCATCACGCCACCGACGCCGATCGGGGTGTCCTCGGCGTCGCAGATCAACAGGTCGTCGGGCGTGAACGTCCGCTCCTCGCCGTCGAGCGTGGTGAGCCGCTCCCCGTCCCGGGCGAGGCGGATCCGGAACCCACCTCCGCCGAGGGTGTCGAGGTCGTAGGCGTGGTTCGGCTGGTTGAGCTCGAGCATCACGTAGTTGCTCACGTCCACCACGTTGCTGATCGGCCGCATGCCGGCTGCCGTGAGGCGGCGTGCCATCCAGCTCGCGGACGGTCCGACGCGGACGCCGGAGATGACGGTCGAGGTGAAGCGTGCGCAACGGTCGCCGTCGACGATCTCGACGGGCGTGGTGCGGGCCTCGCCGGTGACCTCGAGGTCGGGCGTCGGGACGCGCAACGTGGTCCCCATCGCAGGGGCCAGGTCGCGGGCGATGCCGACGTAGCCCCACGCGTCGGGACGGTTGCGCGTGACCTCGACGTCGATCAAGACGTCGGGCTGCAGGCCGAGGACGTCGCCGTACGGCACGCCGAGTGGCGCATCGGACGGCAGGAGGTGGATGCCCGAGTGATCGGACCCGAGGCCGAGCTCGTCGGCCGCGCAGAGCATCCCCTCCGAGTCGATGCCGAGGATGCCACGACGCTCGATCGTCATCCCGTTCGGCATCGTCGTGCCGAGCGTGGCGAGCGGCACCACGTCGCCTTCGGACATGTTGAACGCGCCGCACCACACGTGTCGCTCGATGCCGTCCCCGGCATCGACGTACACGCGCTGCACCTTGGCGGCGTCGGGGTGCTGCTCCAGCCTCAGCACGCGAGCGGTGACGACCCCGTCGACGGTCTCGCCGACGACATCGACGGTGTCGACCTCCAGGCCGAGCCTGGTCATCTCGGTCGTCAGCCGCTCCACGGACGCGGCGTCGGTGGGGTCACCGAAGTCGCCGTACTCGTTGAGCCAGGACATCAGGATCTTCATGTCAGAACTGCCTCGCGAATCTCAGGTCGTCGGTGTACATCTCGCGGATGTCGTCGATGCCGTGACGCTCCTTCGCCATCCGGTCGATGCCGAACCCGAACGCGAACCCGCTCCACCGCTCGGGGTCGAGCCCGCCGGCGCGCAGGACGTTCGGGTGCACCATCCCGCACCCACCCAGCTCGATCCATTCGCCGTTCGGGCGCTGGATGTCGAACTCCGCCGAGGGCTCGGTGAACGGGAAGTAGCTCGGTCGGAGGCGCGAGGTGAAGCACTCGCCGAAGA
>CAYGLH010000373.1:0-3625 GCA_964350535.1 uncultured Ilumatobacteraceae bacterium | reverse complement strand
GCGTCGGTGGGCCAGGCTCCAAGCGACGGTCGAGACGGCTGCCAACATGCACACGAAGGCAAGCATCAGCCCCGGATCGTCGATCGCCTCGCTCGGCTCGACGGTGCGGGCGAAGGGGAGGGCGGCGAGGGCGGGAACGAGCCAGAGCGTGGCTCGACGTCGAGCGATCACGAAGCCGGTGGGCCGGCTCAGACCGACGAGGAGTGCCAGCTCCATCACCAGGTAGAACGCCGACGGGTTGACGCGTCCGGCCATCGTGAAGCAAACATTCAGCGCCACGGCGGCCCACAGGGCCACCCGCGGGGCTCGGCCGAGCACGAGCGCCACGCCGATCGCCGCCTGGAGGCCGACGACGAGCCATGCGACGGGTGTCGCGAGCGGCTGCACCAGTCCGTCGGCGAACCATCGGAAGAACGGAAGCATGTGCGGCCGCTGCTCGACGAGGAACCGGTCGATCTCGTCGCCGTTCCACCAGTGCGGATCGATCACCTTTTCGGCAGCGGCGCGCAGCCAGCCGGCGGCGAGGAACAACCGCAGCGGGAGCAACGCAGCGGCGACGGGACGTTCGTCGGTGCCCGTCACCACCCGCGCCGCGGCGGCGACGCGATGGCTCGGGACGGCTGTCGCGGTGGGCATGACCGCAGCCAACGCGAGCCAGGTAAGTGGCCGCGGTGGCCGAACGAAAGCACCTCGAAAGCTGCGTCGGCCGCGTCCCTTCCACCGACCGGAGAAAATTCCGTCCAGGGGTGTAAGGGCCTCGGCTCCCGTCCGTCAGGAACGTCAACACCCGGACACACCGGGTGACGACGAAAGGACATCGACCGATGCGCACACTCATCAAGCTCCCACTCGCGATCGCCGCGATCGCAGGACTCAACATCGCCGGCGCGAGCGCCCTCGCCGAGAGCCCGCCGTTCGATCCGATCGGCGGGTTCCAGGCGCCCGAGCTGCCGGATGACCCGGACCCCGAGCCCGATCCGCAGCCCAACCCGGAGATCCCGCCGGGCCCCGGCGACCTCACCGACGATCCCTGCGACCCGGTCGAAGGACCGTGCGGCGGCGGCGACCCGGGCCCCGACCCCGAGGTCAACCCCGAGATCCCGCCGGGCCCGGGCGGCCTCACCGACGATCCCTGCAACCCGGTCGAAGGACCGTGCGGCGGCGGCGACCCGGACCCCGGACCCGGCGATGACCCCGAACCCGAGTCCGATCCGACCCCGGCGCCGGAGGACGAGTGCGACGTCGATGACGTCTGCGACGCCACGCCGACGTTCACCGGGTGATCACGATGACCGGCTTTCGCACCAACACCCTGGTGGGGATGGCCCTCGCCGCAGCTGCACTCGCCAGCTGCGGCGGGGGCGCCGGCCCCGCCGACGACCAGCTCGCCGACGAGCACGCCGTCGTCGAGTCCGCTCCGCAGCAGACCGCGACGGACGCCATCACGAACGAGCCCGCGGACGCCACCACGCTGACGTCCGTGGCGACGACGCCCGACGCGGACCCGGCCTTGGCCGCCGACGAGACCACCACGACCATCACCGGCGAGTCCCCGTCCGGGTCCGACAGCTCCGATCCCGCGAGCACCGAGGCGGCAGCGCCCAGCGCCTTCCGCGGGGTGTCCGTCGTCGACGTCCTCGTCGTGCGTGACGAACCCCACGGCACCGAGATCGCCGCGCTGCCCGCACGGACGGCGTTCGGCACGCCGATGGTGGTCGGCGTCATCCATCGGGACGACGACTGGGTGCAGATCCAGGTGCCGGTCAGGCCGAACGACCTCACCGGCTGGGTCCACGCAACCGACGTCGATCTCGAGCCCGTCCACGCGGAGATCCACATCGACCTCGCCAGCCGCACGCTCTGGCTGGCCGAGCACGGTGAGGTGACCGGCCAGTGGACCGTCGCCGTGGGACGCCCCGATCGCCCGACCCCGACCGGCTCGTTCTACATCACCGACAAGATCGCGACCGGCGACCCGAACAGCGTCTGGGGAGCACACGCCTTCGGCCTCTCGGCATACTCCGACGTGCTCACCGACTTCATCGGCGGCATCGGGCAGATCGGGCTGCACGGCACGAACGACCCGGGCTCGATCGGCCGGGACGCCTCGAGCGGCTGCATCCGCCTCCCCAACGAGGTGATCGACGAGCTCATCCACCGCCTGCCGCTCGGCACCCCGGTGCTGATCACCTGAACCCCCGGCCTCGACGCCAGTCAGTCGGTGATGACGTGCCACGCACCCCGCGCCACGAGCACGAGGCCGAGCGCGCCGATCAGGCCCACCGTGGCACTACGGCCGTACCGACCGATCAGATCGCTGAGCGAGTTGAGCCCTCGCTCAGCGGTACCCGGCGCGACCCGGGTGGTGGCGATCGGGACCCACGCCGGCATCGTCGTGAGCACCACCAGCAGCGCGACGAACACGACGCGACCGACGACGATCACGGAGCTGGCCGCGATGCTCTTGGCGGCCGGGAGCAGGATGGCGAGGCTGGTGAAGTTCGTCGCCATCGAGAACACGCCGAACCCGAAGGCAGCGACCGCTCCCATCTCTGCCCGCGGCGGCTTCGCCTCCTTGGGTGCCGGCCGGCGTCGGTGGATCAGCACCGCGATGAGCACGAGCAGCACACCCAGCGCGATGTCCATGCCGGCGTTCAGCTTCGGACGGGTCGGCAGCGAGATCGCACGGCCGAACGCTACGAGCGCCCCGACGTAGACGGTTGCGACGACGGCGGTCCCCCACGCGTACATCCGGGCGGCTCGCCGGCCGTCCCGCCCCGCCAGGACCACCGTCTGCTCGGTGAGCATCATCGGGCTCAACGCCGCGGCGAACCCCATCGGCAGGATCAGCATCAACTCGCGGAACAACCCACCGCTCCACCGTTCGCTGCCACGCGACCCGACCGTACTCGGCGCACCGGTGGCGCTGGTCGGACGGAACGGCTCGGATCAGCGACCCGATTCCCACCGCTCCGGCGTGCGGAGGCGCACGGCGCAGTACTTGTACGAGGGCTGCCGCGAGTAGGGATCGACAGCGGGAAAGGTCAGTTGGTTCGTGGAGGCGTAGTGCATCGGCACGAACACCAGCCCGGGCTGCACCGCCGGCTGGACGAACACCGTGGCGTCGAGGGCGCCGCGACGCGATTCCACGCGGACCGTGTCGCCGGAGCGGATACCGAGGTCGGCGGCGTCGTCGGGATGGACCTCGACGTACGCCTCCTGTGGGTACAGCTGTCGCAACACGTCCGACCTGCCGGTGCGGGTCTGGGTGTGCCACTGGCTCGTCGTGCCGCGACCGGTGAGCAAGACGAACGGGTAGCGCTCGTCGGGTCGCTCGGCGGGCGGGCGGGGCTCCTCGACGATGAACCGGGCGCGGCCGTCATCGGTGTGGAAGCGGCCGTCCTCGAACAGCCGGCGCTCCCGGCCCGGCGAGCCCTCGCCGCCGGCGGGGAACGGCCACTGGATGCCCCCCTCGGCGTCGAGCGCGTCGTACCCGTCGATCCCGCTGAAGTCGCAGGGCATGCCGGCGGAGCAGTCGCGCAGGATCTCGAAGGCCGCCTCGGGTGACGACCACCGCTGGAACATCTCGCCGCACCCCCAGTGATCGACGATCGCCCGGACCTGC
>CAYGLH010000372.1:0-3635 GCA_964350535.1 uncultured Ilumatobacteraceae bacterium | reverse complement strand
GCTCGCCCGCGGGCCCGACGCCGGTGAGCAGGTCGAGCGCGAAGGCGTGGTTCATCACGTCGACGCCCGCCCCGAGCGCCGACTCGTCGAGCGTCCGCTGCACCTCGGCCCCGGACCGGTCGCCGCCGGAGTGCACGATGCGATCGTGGCTGTGCCCGCCTTCGCGCGTGAGCGCGATGTCGTCGCCGCGCACGTCGGGGTCGAACGCCGCGCCCAGCCGCATCAGGTACCGGATCGACGTCGGGGCCTCCTCGACGAGCTCGCGGACGACCGCTTCGTCGCACAGGCCGGCACCCGCGACGAGGGTGTCACGCACGTGATCGTCGATCGAGTCGGTGGGGTGCAGCACCCCTGCCAAGCCGCCCTGCGCCCACTGCGTCGAGCCGGCGGACAACACGTCCTTGGTCACGATCAGCACCGAGCGGACCGGCCGCGCCGCCAAGGCGGCTGACAGCCCCGCAGCGCCCGAACCGACCACCACCACATCGACGTCGCGACGCCAGGACGGCGCCGGCGCGGAGAGGCGGCGGGGGATCATCGCGTCTCGGTCAGCTGACGATGGTGCCGGTCGTGCCTGCGCGAGCGCTCACTCGGCGGTGGGTGAGGGAGTACCGATGGCGATCATCCGCTCGACCGACGCCCGCGCCCGGTCGGCGATGTCGCGATCGAGCACGATCTCGTCGGTGCCGTCGCGCAGCGAGCGCAACAGCTTTGCCGGCGTGATCATCTTCATGTACTTGCACACCGCAGCCCGGTTGACGGGCTCGAAGCTGACGTTCGGAGCCACCTTCTCCAGCTGGTGCAACATGCCCGTCTCGGTGGCCACCAGGACCTTGCTCGCCGTGGTGTCGCGGGCGGCGGTGACCATGCCCGACGTGGACAGCACCTTCGTGCGCTCCTCGGGCACCACACCGCTCGACACGAGGTAGAGCGCGCTCGTGGCACAGCCGCACTCGGGATGGACGAACAGCTCGGCGTCGGGCTCGGCCTCGACCCGTTCCTTGAGGTCGGCACCGTTGATGCCGGCGTGCACGTGGCACTCGCCCATCCAGATGTGCATGTTCTCGCGCCCGGTGAGGCGCTGGACGTGGGCGCCGAGGAACTGGTCGGGGCAGAACAGGATCTCGCGGTCGGCGGGGATCGACTCGACGACCTCGACGGCGTTGGACGACGTGCAGCACACGTCGGTCTCGGCCTTGACCGCCGCGGTCGTGTTGACGTACGAGACCACGACGGCGTCGGGGTGCTCGGCCTTCCAGGCCCGCAGCTGTGGTGCGGTGATGGTGTCGGCGAGGCTGCACCCGGCGGCCGCGTCGGGGATCAGCACGGTCTTGTCGAAGCTGAGGATCTTCGCCGACTCGGCCATGAAGTGGACGCCGCAGAACACGATCGTCGAGGCGTCGGCGGTGGCCGCCACCCGCGCCAGCCCGAGTGAGTCGCCGGTGTGGTCGGCGATGTCCTGGATCTCGGGCAGCTGGTAGTTGTGGGCGAGGATCACGGCGTCGCGCTCGGCGGCGAGCGCACGCACCTGGTCGCGCCAATCACCCGGGAGGAGGTCGACCTCCGCGGCCGGCGGGACGGTGGGGGTTGTGCTCACGGTTCCAGGGTACGCAGCGACCCTGCGCGTGCCACGCTCAAGCGCCGTCTCCCGCGTCACCCGCATCGGCCGCGTCACCCGCCGACGGGTCGGCGACGGCGATGACCACCCCGCGGTCGCCGTACGGGATCCGGTTGCGCTTGACGATGCCGCCGAGGGTGCCGAGCAACTTGGTCACGTGCGTCATGAAGCCGTACTTCTCGCGGATCTTGCGCTGGATCTCGTCGAACTGGTCGTCGCCCGCCTGCACCAGCCGTGCCGTCGCCTCGGACTCGGTGCTGCCGTCCTTCGGGTTGCCGCGGCCGTCGGACGGCTGCACCGTGACCCGCGCCGTGTGGGCCAGCCGCTTCGCCTTTCCCGAACCGGAGCTCGTCCAGAACCCGATCTCGCCGCTGTCGAGCGAGGCCGCCCACACCGGCGTGGCCACCGCGGTGCCGTCGCGCTTGAACGTGGTGAGGCGGATGTACTTCTCGTCGCCGAGTGCCATGGCTCAACGTTAGATCAGCCGCGCCGGCGGCCCGGCCGGAGCACTCGCGCGCGGTGGCGGGGAGGCCAGCGCGCTGCACCGCTACGCGGACAGCTGCGCGGCGGCATCGACGACCGCCTCGCCGAACCGCTCGGCGGGGCTCGTGCCGACCCGCTCGATCGGTCCGCTGACGGCGACGGTGGCGACGACGACATCGCCGCGCACCACCGGCGCGCTCACGGAGGCGACGCCCGGCTCGCGTTCGCCGATGCTCTCCAGCCAGCCGTGCGCTCCCGGTGCGTCGCCGGCCAACAGCCGCCCCGACGACCCGATGTCCAACGGCAGCAACGACCCCTCCGGCACGATCCAGCGCAGCCCGTGCGCCGACTCGAAGGCGACGAGACAACGCCGGCGGTCACCCTCGCGGACGAACAACTGCACGCTCTCCCCCGTCGCCCGGGCCAGGGCGGCGAGCACCGGGCGCGCCTCGTCGGCGAGTGGGCGCTGCTCCCCTGCGGCCCGTCCGAAGGCGACCAGCTGGGCCCCGAGCTCGTAGCGGCCGTCGTCGTCGCGCCGCACCATCCCGTGCGCCTCGAGCGCGGTGGCGAGCCGGTGCACCGTCGCCCGGGGGAGCTCGGTCGCGGCGGTGAGCGCCGGCAGGGCGAGTGGGCCGCGCTCGAGCGCGTGAAGCACCGACATCGCCTTGTCGAGCACGCCCACACCGGATACAGTGTCCATATTGCAAGACAGTGTATCCCAACATATGGGATACACCCACGAGGTGGGACGATCGTCCCGACAAGGAGCAGACGTGGGCAAGACACTCCCCGAGAAGGTGTGGGACCGGCACGTGGTGCACGCCGCGCCCGGCGAACCCGACCTGCTGTACATCGACCTCCACCTGGTCCACGAGGTGACCAGCCCGCAGGCCTTCGACGGGCTGCGGATGAGCGGTCGCACGGTCCGCCGCCCCGAGCTCACCATCGCCACCGAGGACCACAACGTCCCGACCGAGGACATCCACCTACCGATCGCCGACCCCGTGTCGGCGAAGCAGGTCGACACGCTGCGCGCCAACACCGCGGAGTTCGGGATCGTCAACTTCCCGATGGGCCACCCGGGGCAGGGCATCGTCCACGTGATGGGCCCCGAGCAGGGCCGCACGATGCCGGGGATGACCATCGTGTGCGGCGACAGCCACACCGCCACCCACGGCGCCTTCGGGGCGATCGCCTTCGGCATCGGCACCAGCGAGGTCGAGCACGTGCTGGCCACCCAGACACTCCCCCAGGAACGCCCGAAGTGGATGTCGGTCACCGTCGACGGCACGCTGCGCCCCGGCGTCACGGCCAAGGACGTGATCCTCGCGATCCTCGGCGAGATCGGCACCACCGGCGGGATGGGTCACATCATCGAGTACCGCGGTGAGGTCATCCGATCGCTGTCGATGGAAGGCCGGATGACGGTCTGCAACATGTCGATCGAAGCCGGCGCGAAGGCCGGCATGATCGCGCCGGACGACACCACCTTCGAGTACCTCCGCGGCCGCGAACACGCGCCCGCCGACGAGCA
>CAYGLH010000371.1:2490-3656 GCA_964350535.1 uncultured Ilumatobacteraceae bacterium | reverse complement strand
CTCCACCTCGACGAACCCCTGGCCCTCCATCGACCGCCGGATCGCACCGTTGACCGTCGAGCGGACCCGCAGGTTCTTCTGCATCCGCTCGCGCCGGAGGTCGACGTAGCGGTACTGCAGCCGGATGTTCTCGTCGACCTCGTCGGCACGAGCGTCGACCGGGAACGGCGGTGGCGTCGCCGCCCGGAGGATCTCGACCGTGCAGTCGCCGACCTCGACCTGACCGGTGGGCAACGACTCGTTGATCGTGCCGTCCGGTCGCTGCCGCACGGTGCCGGTGATGCGCACGACGTACTCCGAGCGCACGTCGACGTCGTTGTCCACGACACACTGCACGATCCCCGAGTGGTCGCGCAGGTCGACGAAGGCGAGGTGCTCGCCGTGCTCGCGCCGCCGCGAGACCCAGCCGCAGAGGCTGACGGTCTCGCCGATGTGCGCACCGCGCAACGCGCCGCACAGGTGCGTCCGCATGCTCGTGGCGCCGCCGGCGCTTGTCGTGGAGGTGTCAGTCATCGGAACTACTTCCCTGGAGGTATCGGATCAATTCGTCGCGGGCGATGCTCACCTGGTCGCCGTCGCTGCGCAGCGGCTTCACCAGCACGGTTCCGGCGGCGAGCTCGTCGTCCCCCACGATCACCGCGGTCGCTGCGCCGCTCCGGTTGGCGAGCTTCATCTGCGCCTTCATGCTGCGGTTGTCGTACCCGCGATCCGCGGCGAGGCCGGCGGCGCGCAGCTCGGCGGTGAGTGCGAGCGCCTCCTCGCCGCCCGTGATGTCGACCACGAACGCGTCGAGCGGAGGTGGCGCAGCGGCGAACACCCCCTCGTCGTCGCACGCGATGAGGGTGCGGTCGACGCCGAGCGCGAAGCCGATGCCGGGCGTCGCCGGACCGCCGAGCGCCTCGACGAGGCCGTCGTAGCGACCACCGCCGCCGAGCGCGTTCTGTGCAGAGTCGAGCGTCTCGCCCTGGAACTCGAAGATCGTCCGGCGGTAGTAGTCGAGACCGCGCACCAGCGTCGGCTTGACCTCGTAGTCGATCCCGAGGCGGTCGAGGCCGGACCGCACCGTGGCGAAGTGCCGGGCTGCGGCATCGCCGTAGAACTCCGCGATGGCAGGAGCCTCGGCGATCACCGCCTGGTCGGCGTCGCGCTTGGAGTCGAGCACGCGC
>CAYGLH010000371.1:0-2480 GCA_964350535.1 uncultured Ilumatobacteraceae bacterium | reverse complement strand
CCGGTCGTGCGCCGCCTCGAAATGCAGGCGGAGCGCCTCGACATAGCACGCCCGGTCCTCGGGCTCGCCCAGGCTGTTCACGATCAGCCGGACCTGCCGGAGGCCGAGCCGGCGATAGAACTCCGCCGCGAGCGCGATCACCTCGACGTCGAGGTTGGGGTCGTCGACGCCGAGCACCTCGACGCCGACCTGGTCGAACTGGCGGAACCGGCCGCGCTGGGGCTTCTCGTACCGGAAGTTGGGGCCGCTGTAGAACACCTTCCACGGTGGCGTCGGCCGGTGCTGGGCGTACGCCCGACACACGCTGGCGGTCAACTCCGGGCGCAGGGCAACGTGACGGTCGCCCTTGTCGACGAAGTCGTACATCTCCTTGGTGACGACGTCGGTGGCGTCACCGATCCGGGTGAACACGCCCAGGTCCTCGAGTAGCGGCGGGATCACCTGCTGGTACCCCGCCGACTCGACGACGTCGGCGAACACGGCCGCCAGCCTCCGCCACCGACCGCTCTCGGGGGGCAGGATGTCGCGCATCCCTGGCGAGGTCTGGAAGGTCGGCACGGCCCGCCAGGCTACCGGCGCGCTCCCCCGGCCGTCTGGTGGGTTGCCGGGGATCGCCGCACGAGCGGGCCGGGGCGACGGGCTACGCCGTGGCCTGTTCCGCCGGGGCGGGCGGCTCGGCGCCCCCACCCGGCAGTAGTCGGTAGGCGTCGTACACCGAGTCGATCGACTTGATGGTACGGATCACCGAGTCGAGGTGGCCGGCGTGGGCCAACTCGAACTCGAACTGCATCTTGGCCACGCGATCGCTGCCGGTGAGGGTCTGCGACGACACGATGTTGACCTTCGCGTCGGACAAGGCGTTGGCGACGTCGCGCAGCAACCGCGACCGGTCGAGTGCCACCACCTCGACGCCGGCCACGAACGTCGACTCGAACGCTTCGGCGCCGTCCCACTCGACGTCGATCATCCGACCGGCGTGCTCGGCCATCAGCGCGGCCATGTTGGCGCAGTCGGAGCGGTGCACGCTGACGCCGCGGCCGCGGGTGATGAAGCCGATCACGTCGTCGCCCGGCATCGGTGTGCAGCACTGGGCCAGCCGGACGAGCACGTCGTCGAGGCCCTCGACATGGATGCCGGCCGTGCCGTTGCGCGAGGGATCGCCGCGGCGCCGCGGTTCGGCGGCCGTCGAAGGCAGCTGCGTCGGCTCGTCGCCGGTCTCCATCGCCCGGGCGATGCGCGTGGCGACGCTCTTGGCCGAGACGTGGTGCTCGCCGATCGCCGCCAGCAGGGCGTCGAGGTCGACATAGCTCAGGTCGGTGACGACAGCGTCCATCTCCGGCGACTTGAACACGCGCTGCACCGGCATCCGCTCGCGGCGCAGCTCGTCGACGAGTGCGTCGCGGCCGTTCTCGATCATGTCCAGCCGTCGCTCGCGGGAGAACCACTGCCGGATCTTGTTGCGCGCCCGCGGCGACACGACGAACACGAGCCAGTCCTGGGACGGGCCGGCGGACTCGTCCTTCGACGTGAAGATCTCGATGTTGTCGCCGCTCTGCAGCACGTGGTCGAGCGAGACGAGTCGGCCGTTGACCTTGGCACCGATGCAGGCGTGGCCGACCTCGGTGTGCACGGCGTAGGCGAAATCGACCGTGGTGGCCCCGACGGGCAGCGTGATCACGCGGCCCTTCGGGGTGAACACGAACACCTCGTCCTGCTCGAGGTCGGTCTTCAGGCTCTGCATGAACTGCGCCGGATCGGAGACCTCCTCCTGCCAGTCGATGATCCGCGTCAGCCAGTCCATCTCGCCGTTGGCGCTGCCGTCCTTGTAGGCCCAGTGGGCGGCCACGCCCCACTCGGCCCGACGGTGCATCTCGTGGGTGCGGATCTGCACCTCGATCGGCTTGCCCGCCGGCCCGATCACCGTGGTGTGCAAGCTCTGGTAGAGGTTGAACTTCGGCATCGCGATGTAGTCCTTGAAGCGCCCGACGACCGGGCGCCAGCGACCATGGATGCAGCCGAGGGCGGCGTAGCAGTCCTTCATCGAGTCGACGATCACCCGCACGGCGATGAGATCGAAGATCTCGTCGAACTCGCGGCCCTTGACGACCATCTTCTCGTAGATGCTCCACAGGTGCTTTCCGCGTCCCGTGACCTCGGCCTTGATCCCGAGCTCGTCGAGCCGGGCGCGCACCTCGGCGACCGCCTTGGCGAGGTACACCTCGCGCTCGGGGGTCCGCCGTGCCACGAGGTGGTCGAGCTCGGCGTAGCGCTTCGGGTGCAGCGAGGCGAACGACAGGTCCTCGAGCTGCTGCTTGATCTCCTGGATGCCGAGCCGGTGCGCCAACGGCGCATAGATGTCGATCGTCTCCTGGGCGATTCGGCGCTGCTTCTCGGGGGACATGCCGGCGAGCGTGCGCATGTTGTGCAAGCGGTCGGCGAGCTTGATGACCAGGACCCGGAGATCCTTGGCCATCGCGACC
>CAYGLH010000370.1:3104-3662 GCA_964350535.1 uncultured Ilumatobacteraceae bacterium | reverse complement strand
CCCGCTGAACGATACGAACAGCTTGTTGCAGCCACCGCTTGAAACCGCCGGGACGAACGTGCACCAGATCACATCAGGTCGACCGGCCCGCCCTGTCAACCCGGGAGCTTGGTGTTGTCCCAGGACACGATGTGCGCCGGCGTGATCGCCACCCACCGCCAGTTGCGTCCCCGAGCCGACGCCGCCATCGGCGCCGGATCGTCGGCGTCGACCTCCTCGCCGTGGCCGCCGGCGTACTTCCGGCCGTAGACCGCACGCACCGCGGCGAGGTCGGGGTCGGCCTGCTCCGCAGCAGCATCCTCGAGGATGCGAGCTTCGCCTTGGATCATGAGCCCCTGCAGCTCCCGGAACCGCTCGGCCCGGTCGACGAGCACCGTGCACGTCGGGTCGCGCCGCAGGTTCTCCACCTTCTGGCCCCGGCAGTACGCCCAGACCGTGCCGGCGTGCCACACGAACCACAGCGGCGTGGCATTGATCCGACCCGACGGTGACAGGGTGGAGATGCGCATGTTCCACTCACTCGACAGGATCTCGTCCTGCTCCTCGTCGCTCAGCGCG
>CAYGLH010000370.1:0-3094 GCA_964350535.1 uncultured Ilumatobacteraceae bacterium | reverse complement strand
TGCTCCTCCGGTCGGGTTCTCACCCGAACTGAAGCAGCCGACGCGCGCGGACGACGAAGTGAGCGATGAATCTCGACGGTTCGGGCAGTCTGATGGACATGAGCAACGAGACACACGTTCCCGAGATCGTCGAGACCGACGAGGTGACCGCAGCGGTCGTCGCCGGAGTCGTCCCGATGGCCGAGCTTCCGGCCTTCTTCGACCGGGCGTTCAACGCCATCGCCCACGCCGTGGCGGATCAAGGCCGGACGATCACGGGTCCCGCCTATGCCCGGTACCACGGACCTCCCGCCGAGACCGCCGACCTGGAGGTCGGCTTCCCGATCGATGCGCCCGTCGAGGCGACGGGGGATGTCATGGCCGGGGCGTTGCCAAGCGGCACCGTCGCCCGGTCGGTCCACGCCGGCAGCTACGACACCCTCGGCGAGAGCTGGGACCGGCTCGCCGCGTGGATCGGCGACCAGGGGCACACCCCCGGCACGGAGATCTGGGAGGTCTACCTCACCGAGCCGACGCCCGAGATGAACCCGGCGGACCTCCTCACCCAGCTGAACTGGACCCTGGGCTGACGCGCTCGGAGCGCCGGAACGACGCGACGGCGACGAGCAGACCGGTGGCGGGGATCAGCGCCGAGATCCAGAGCGCCGCGGCGTAGCTGCCGGCGACCGACTTCACCAGCGCGAAGAGCGCCGGCCCGATGGCGCTGCCGACGACCATCGCGCTCATCTGCGCGCCCGAGATCGCGCCGAGGTGTCGTCGTCCGAAGATGCGCGGCAGGGCTGCGGACGTGAGTGGCGCGAAGCAGCCCTGCGAGACACCCCACGCGACGATCGCCACGACGGCCAACGCCGTCACATCGAGGTGCCCGACGCTGAGGTACATCACCAACTGAGCCGCCCCCATCGCCAGCGCGATGTAGATCGGCGGGATCGTGTCCACCAGCCACCCGCCGACCAGCGTCACCGGCACGCTCACGAAGGCGATCGGAACGAAGATCCGCACGATGCGGTCCTCGTCGAGGCCGAGCTCCGCTCCGAAGTCGACGATGTGGAACGTGAGCGCGGTCGACGTGGCCGCCATCGCCACGACCGGGATGGTGACCGCCCAGAACCGCAGGTCGCGCAGCGCCTGCCCCCTGGTGAGGTCGGCGTCGGTACCGAGGACCGGTGGCCCATCGGTCGGTGCCTGCGTCGCGCGACCACCGTCGATGACCAACCCGGAGGCCTCCGGACTCGCCCGGTAGAGCACGACGACCGTGGCCCCGACCACGATGACGAGCATCACGCCGATCAAGCGCCAGGCCGTGCGCCAGCCCTGGCTGTCGATGAGCACCAGCAGCATCGCTGGACTGGCGGCGAACGCGAAGCTCATGACGGCATTCGACGCAGAGCTGACGATGCCGCGACGACGTTCGAACCACTGCGAGATCATCGTGCGCGACGACAGGAGGCCTTGCCCGCTGAACCGCAGGCAACCGAAGCCCAGGCTCATCACCGCCATGCCGACGATCAACGGCATCGGCCCGACGAGGCTCAACCCGACGACCGTCGCCGCCAGGCCGACCACTGCGGCGAAGGCCACGACGCGCGACCCACGTACGTCGATCGCCCGGCCACCGAGCGGCAAGAGGAAGCCGCTCGTTCCGGTGCCCACCAGGTAGGCGATCGACAACTGCAGGCGCGTCAGCCCGGTCGCATCGGTGAGGTGATCGGTGAACACCGACACCCCGGCCGTCTGGCCGGGCACCGACGCGAAGATGCCGATCGTGCCGGCGACCAACACCACCCAGCCGTAGTAGAAGCCGACCCGCGCCGGGTCGAACGGCCAGCGTCCGGGCGCGCGCCGGCCAACGGTGCGGGTGGTCGTCGTCACCCGGGCGAGGCTATGGACGATCCGAGGGACCGGTACCGTCGAACGCCACGGCGACGACGCCGGCGAGGAGGAGCACTGCCATGGTCGAGAAGATCTCCAAGGATGACCCGCGTGCCGCGCACATGTCGCGCGACCGAGCGGTCGACCGCGACGAACTGGCCGCCTTCGTCGACGGCAAGCACCGCTGGATCCTGGCCACCACCAGGCGCGACGGGCGACCCCAGCTCAGCATGGTGTCGGGCGGGATGACCGCCGACGGCCGTCTGGCGGTCAGCAGCTATCCGGGCCGGGCCAAGACGATCAACGCCAAGCGCGACCCGCACGTCTCGGTGCTGGTGATGGGCGCCGAGTTCAACGACGAGTGGGTGCAGATCGACGGCGAGGCGATCGTGCTCGACATGCCCGCCGCCGCGGACGGGCTCGTCGAGTACTACCGGTCGATCTCCGGCGAGCACCCCGACTGGGACGAGTACCGCCAGGCGATGGCCGACCAAGGCAAGTCGGTGATCCTCATCGAGCCGACCCGCTGGGGCCCCGTCAGCAAGGGCGGGTTCCCGCCCTCGCTGTTCGAGGACTGAGCGTCCCGCGCGTCATCACCAGGTTCGTGTCTGCGACACGAACGCCCCAGTGCGGCCCTCAGACGACGGTCACCGTGACGTCGATGTTGCCGCGGGTGGCGTTGGAGTAGGGGCACACCTGGTGCGCCTGCTCGGCGACCTGCGTGGCGGCCTCGCGCTCGGCGTTGGGCAGGCTCACGTCGAGCTCGACCGCGAGGCCGAACCCGGCGCCGTCGGGGCCGATGTGGACGGTCGCCGACACGGCCGAGTCGGTGGTGTCGACACCCGCCTGGCCGGCGACGAGGCGGAGTGCCGAGTGAAAGCACGCGGCGTAGCCGGCGGCGAAGAGCTGCTCGGGGTTGGTGGCGCCACCGCCGCCGCCGAGCTCCGGTGGCATGCGGACGTCGGCGTCGACGAATCCGTCGTCCGACTGGACGTGGCCGTTGCGGCCGTCGCCGGTGGCGTGTGCGGTGGTGGAGTACAGAGTTTGCATGGGCGTCATTCTATTGTGTCCAATTGAATCTTGCCACACTCGATTGGCGGTACCCTCACACCCATGCCCAGACACGCCCAGCTCGAGCTCGACCGCCAGCTGTGTTTTCCGCTCTATGCCGCGTCCCGGGCGATCACCCGGGCATACGCACCACTGCTCGAGCCGGCCGGCC
>CAYGLH010000369.1:2232-3664 GCA_964350535.1 uncultured Ilumatobacteraceae bacterium | reverse complement strand
CGGCGTGGGCCGATGGACCGCCGCACACGACGAAGGAGCTGGAGCGAATGTCCACGAACGTGACCCCCGAGACGTACATCCGAGCCGAGGTGGACGGCCGCTTCGCGTTGTTCCAGCAACGAGCCGGCGCGGTCAACGAGTTCTACTTGATCGAGAGGCCGGTGCCCCTGGATGAGCAGCCGGTGGTGCGCATGAACCGGGACACGCTGTACGGGGGTGCTGTGGTCGACACGGCGAAGGGGGCGCGGGTGCTCGTCCCGGAGTCTCCTGATGGGCGGTACCTGTCGCTGTTCGTGATCGACAACGACCACTACACGCTCGACGTGTTCCACGAGCCGGGCTGGCACGAGATCACCTCGACGACGAGGTACTGCGTCGCGGTGCCACGCGTCGAGATGCGCGACCCGACCAGCGAGGACGACATCGCGCTCGTGCAGAGCGTGCTTCGCCAGTACGAGATCGAAGCCGACAGCGCCGATCCCTTCGCACCCCATGATTGGGACTGGGACTCGATGTTCGCGCTGCGTGCCGAGTACGAGCAGCAGTTCCGCTCCTACGAGCAGTACCCGGCCGACTGGATGGAGCGACGCGGCAGGGCCAACGAGGCGACCCGCCATCTCGCTGCAGCAGGCGCGTGGGGGCTCTTCCCCGAGTGGGAGGCGGTGTACATCAACTACACGGGACCTGAGGACCCGACGAAGGGGTACCGGGCGACGTACACGCTGCCGCCGTTCGACGCCTTCTGGTCGATAGCTGTGTATGGCAACGACGCCTTCTTCCACTCCGACAACGCCACGCTGGGCGCGTACAACACGACGTTCAACGACGACGGCACGTTCACGCTGTACTTCGGGTCCGAAGACGTGGTCGGTGACAAGCCGAACCGGCTCGACATCACCGAAGGCTGGAACTTCCTGTTCCGCATCTATCGACCGGGCCAGGACGTGCTCGACCGCAAGTACGTGCTGCCCGAGGTCGAGGAATATCACCGGTAGCCCATACCCCCAGGGGCGAGCCGGATCCCCGGATCATGAGCGCAGCAGCGCCTCTCCGGAGTGCGGTGAACGGGGCCATCGTCGTCAGCGGGTGAGGACGGTGATGCCGTCGCCGAGGACTTTGGCGCCGAGGACGGCGAACAGGACGGTCATGACGGTGGCGTTGTTGGCGAGGAGCCAGGCCTTCATCGAGTCGAGGACCGGCGTCATCTTCGCCCGGGCTGCGAGGTAGCCGATCACGGGGACGATGAGGGTGATCGAGGCGAGCAGCACGTAGACGGCGACGACAACGACCTCTTCGCCGCCGTCGAGACCGACCGAGCCGATCGATGCTGCGGCGGCGATCGTGAGCCCGAGGTTCTTCGGGTTGATCGCCGAGAGGAGCACCGCCATGCCGAACGCCTTGACGGCGGTGAACTCGTCGATCGATGTCATCC
>CAYGLH010000369.1:0-2222 GCA_964350535.1 uncultured Ilumatobacteraceae bacterium | reverse complement strand
CGGCGAGGGCGAGGAACAACACGCCGATGACCACCTTGATCCACCCGCCGCTGTCGGCGTCGTCGCCTGAGTCCTGGATGCCGATCGCCAACACGATGACGGCAACGGCGGTGAGGCCGATGAGCCAGCCGACGAGGAACGCGAGGCTGTTCGACGCCGCTCGCTTGGAGAACAGCATGAGGATCAGGGCGATGATCGGCACGGGGCTGATCGCGACGCCGACCGCCAGCCCGAGGACCTGTCCGATCGCCTGACCCATCATCCGCGTCCCTGAGTCATGTGGTCTCCCGTCTGGTTCATGCCGTCACCGGCTGGATGGGCGTGGAGCGGAGTCCTTCGATGAACTGGTGGGTCTCCTCGGCATCGAGGGGTCGGTAGAGGCGGATGCCGTAGTAGAACTTCTGGCCCTCGGTCGCCTCGATCACGTTCGGCTCGCCGGCACAGCGTCCGTCGCCGAAGTAGATGCTGATCGAGCCGTCCGGGTTCCGCTCGATCTCGCTGTCCGGGAGGCACGGCTTCTCGACGTCGATCCAGCCCATCTCGTCGTACTTGATGACCGAGAAGTAGCCGTTGTGGTCGTAGTCGAGCGGGGGCACGTCGAAGGTCCACACGTCGCAGCCGGTGCTGGTCGTCATCGCCTGGAAGTACTGGGCGTGCTGCGGCGACAGGCCGCCCCAGCCGAGCCGGGCGGCGAGGGTGTGCTGGAACGCTTCGGTCGACTCGGGCGTGCCGAACCCCTTGCTGAAGTCGGCCTCCGCCGAGCGAGCCTCGAGCTCGGCACCGACCTGCTGGCGCGAGTCCTCGTCGTAGTCCGGTGCCACGTACGGGTTCGCCGTGGCGGCGTCGATACGCCGTGCGTCCTGCAGTTCGTGCGCGCGGTCAAGGCCACCGCTGGTGGCGGTGCGGCCGAGGATGTAGATGTGGTTGCCAGTCGTGAGCTGGTCGTGGGTGACGGTGAGTGATTCGCCGGGGTAGACGACGCCGACGATGTAGTGGTTCTCGTCGATGAGCTCGTCGACCTGATACTCGTCCGACGGTGCCAATGTCACCGTCGCCTGCTCGGTCACGTCGACGACCGCGTAGGAGTAGATGAGGTCGACGTTGGAGCGGATGATGACCTGGTTGTCGACGTTGATCGGCACCCGGTTGTGGAAGTACTCGTTGACCGGCGCCTTGCTCATCTGTTCGGCGAAGTAGTGAGCGGTCTCCGCGTGGGCGAAGTTGTCGAGCGTGACGGTCTCGGGCATCCGAACTGATCCTCCTGCATCGGTGATGTCGCCCCGGATCGTAGATGCGCGCCGCAATCCGGTTCCCGCACGATGCGACCCCTCCGGTCGGGTCACCTCCGACCCAGCGTGGCGGATGGCAACTCCTCGTAGACGGAGGCGTAGAAGCTGGCGAAGCGGCCGAGGTGGCCGAACCCGTGGTTCCGCGCCACCTCGGCGACGCGGACCGAGCCTGGTGTCGCGCCGCGCAGTGCGCGGTGCGCGGCCTGCAACGCCCGATGGCGCATGTACGAGTGCGGCGACACTCCGAGCAAGCGGGCGAACGCCAGTTGCAGTCGACGCTCGGACACGCCGACGTGCCGACAGAGGGTGATCATCGGCACGACCCATCCATCGTGACGGTCGATCAACGACGTGGCGTCGCCGACGAGATCAGCGTCGTCCCACCTGTCTCGCTGGTCGTTCGGGATCGGTCGTTGCGCGCACACGGTGCGGACCACGCTCTCGAGCAGCGCATCCTCGTCGGTGGATGGGTCGAGCCCACCACCCGAATGGTCGGAGGGCGCTGCAAGTCGCTGCGCCGTTGCCCACAGCGGGCCACCGACCAACGTGCGTTGCGTCTCTGCCGGACCGGTGTCGAGACCCAGGGTCGCTGCTGCAGCCTCGAAGGACGCCTGCGGGACCACGGTCATGACGAAGTCGAGGCCGGCGGGGTCGGCGGCGTGGTGGCGCGTCCCGGGCGGATACACGAACGATTGCCCGGCGGCGAGCGGCACCCCCTCCCACGCCCCAGGGCTCGTCGCGTTCAGCATCGGCGCGACGATGAGCCACTCGCCGGTCGCCACGGCCTCGGCAGCGGCGGAGAAGTCGAGCTCGAGGCGGGCGACCTGCACATCGCCGATCTGCATTGCTGTGACCCGAGCTCGGTCACCTCGCCCGGTCCGCACCAGTTGGCCGGAGATGCCTGGTACGGCGAGCATGAACTCGTCACCCTCG
>CAYGLH010000368.1:0-3676 GCA_964350535.1 uncultured Ilumatobacteraceae bacterium | reverse complement strand
CGGCGCCACTCGTCGACGACGCCGGCGACCCGGCGACGACCGAGCCAGCGACCACCGAGCCCGCGACGTCCGATGCCCCCGCAGCCACCACGGCCTCCAGCGAGCCGGCCGGATTCCGGCGTGCGCCGGACGACTCGACCGTCGACCCCACCGACGACAGCACCGTCGTGACGGTGCTCGAAGACCCGGTCACGGGCGACACCGTGCCGATCGAGATCCCCGACCTCACGACACTCGACCCCGGTTCCCTCCCGAGCACCGCGGGTGCCGAGCTGCTCCCGACCCGCGATGGGAACGTGCTGTGCGTCGGACCGGCGCAGGGCACGGGCGAGATCTTCGAGCGCGGGAGCGCCGAGGTCACGAGCGATCTCGGATGGGGCGTCGCCGTCGGGCTGCGCGCCGATGGCGAGGCGCAGTGGAACAGCCTCGCCAGCCAGTGCTACAACATGACCGCCACCTGCCCGTCGACGCAGCCGAACGTGCGCGGCCAGATCGCCATCGTGCTCGACGGCGAGATCCAGTCGTCGCCGCAGGTCAACAACCCGAACTTCGACGACACCGTCGCGATCACCGGCGACTTCACCCGCGACGAGGCGAGCAGCCTCGCGTCGGTGCTCAACCGCGGTGCGTTCCCCGTCGAGGTCGAGGCACAGGAGGCGCGCACGGTGTCCGCGTCCGCCGGGTCCGACTCGCTGCGGGCGGCGATCATCGCCGGTCTCATCGGTGTGGCCCTCGTCCTCGCCTTCCTGGTGGCGTACTACCGGTGGATCGCCCTGATCATCATCAGTGGTCTGATCGTGTGGGCGATGACGGTGTACACCGCTGCATCGCTCGTGTCGGGCTGGACGAACTACGCCCTCAGCCTCGCCGGGATCACCGGCATCATCGTCGCGGTCGGCGTCACCGTCGACAGCTACGTCGTGTTCTTCGAACGGATGAAGGACGAGATCCGCAACGGCCGCACGCTGAAGAACGCCGCCCCGCGCAGCTTCAAGGTGACGTGGCGCACGATCTGGACCGCCGACCTGGTGTCCGTGATGGGCGCCGCCATCCTGTTCTGGCTGAGTGTGGGGTCGGTGCGAGGGTTCGCCCTGTATCTCGGGCTGACGACGCTCTGCGACCTGTTCGTCTGCTACTTCTTCACGCGGCCCGCGGTGCTCCTGCTGTCGCGCAGCCAGTTCATGGTCGGCAAGAAGGCCTTCGGCCTGGAGGTGGCGCAGGCATGAGCCGCGGCGACCAGATCGCATCCTCCGGCCTCGGCCGCCTGTACCGCGGCCAGACCGCGATCGACTTCTACTCCAAGCGCCGGGTCAGCCTCGTGATCGCCCTGGTCGTGCTGGTGGTGACGGTCGGGTCGCTCTCGATCCGTGGCCTCAACCTCGGCCTCGACTTCGAGGGCGGCGACGCGTGGGACATCCCGGCCAGCGAGCAGTTCGGCGTCGACGAGGCGCAGGAGGTGCTCTCCGCCAACGACGTGTCGACCACGGGCGCCAAGATCCAGGTGCGATCGTCGGACACCGACGAGTTCGTCACCGTGCAGGTCGAGGAGCTGCCGACCGAGCAGGCCGAACAGATCACCGCCGACTTCGCGGAGGCCGCAGGGGTCGACCTGGAGGACATCAGCTTCTCCTTCACCAGCTCCACGTGGGGCGGGGAGATCACCGAGAAGGCCGTGCGCGCCCTGATCATCTTCCTGGTGATCGTCTCGATCTTCATCTCGCTGCGCTTCGAGTGGCGGATGGCCGCCTCGGCGCTCGTGGCGATGATCCACGACGTGCTGCTCACCATCGGCGTGTACGCGCTGTTCCAGTTCGAGGTGACACCGGCGACGGTGATCGCGTTCCTGACGATCCTGGGGTACAGCTTGTACGACACGATCGTCGTGTTCGACCGCGTCAAGGAGAACGAGGGCAAGTTCGCCGGCGTCCGGATGCGCTACGAGGACATCGTCAACATCTCGATGAACCAGGTGTTGATGCGTTCGATCAACACCAGCGTCAGCTCGATCCTGCCGGTGATCTCCCTGCTGTTCATCGGCTCGGGCGTGCTCGGCGCGGTCACGTTGCGCGAGTTCGCCCTCGCCCTCCTGATCGGCATGCTGTCCGGCGTCTACTCGTCGATCTTCGTCGCCACCCCGATGCTGGCCACGCTGAAGTCGGGCAGGGGCCGCCGCGAGAGCCGTCGCGACCGGCTCACCGGCGACGAGTTGCGGGCAGCGGTCGTCGGCGCCGGCGTCACCGGACGCCTCAACCGGGCTGCGGCGGTCGAGGACGAGCCGGTCGATCGTCACGACGATGCCGAGCGCACCGAGGCGGTGCACCGGCCCGCGGATCAGCTGCTGACGCACGCGCCACGCCCCGCCAAGCCGCGCAAGAAGAAGCGCCGCTGAGCTGCACGGCGCCGCGTCGCGACTACGCCTCGGTGAGCGACTCGCGCAGCGCAGCCTGGTGGTCGGCGTCGATGCCGAGCCCGTCGGCGAAGTACACCTCGATCGAGCCGAACCGCGACTGCACCTCGTCGAGCGCCGCGCGGAGGTAGGCGGGGTCGACGCCGAAGACGGGCAGCAGGATGTCGGGGTCGCCACCGAGCGCCCGGAAGTGCTCGAACAGGGGCTTCAGGGCCGGGATCAGGTCGCGGTTGGTGAGCTCGTAGTCGGCGAAGACGTCGTCTTCGCCCACGCCCAGCATCAGCAGCGTGCTCGCCGCCGCCCACCCGGTCCGGTCCTTGCCGGTGGTGCAGTGGAACAGCGCCGGTCGTGCGCCCGACTCGGCGACCGACGTGAAGAAGCGGCGGTAGGCGCGCAGGGCGCTCGGCAACCCGACGATGTCGCGGTAGCTGCGTTCGAACAGCGCTTGCGCCTTGCCGCCGCCGAGGAGCTGGGTCGCGGCGCCCGGGTCCCCGAGCACGCTGAGCAGCTGAGCCGGAGCGGCCGATCCCTCGTCCGCCAGGACGTCACAGACGATCTCCTCGGTCCCCGGGGGCACGACGTCGGGCTGCGCCTCGCGCTCGGCCTGGGTGCGCAGATCGAACACCGTGCGGACGCCCAGACCCGCGAACGCCTCGAGATCAGCACCCGCCAGGTGGTTGAGCTCGACCGAGCGGTACAGCTGGCCGGTGCGCACCCGCCGGCCGTCGGCGGTCGCGTACCCGCCGATGTCGCGCAGGTTGGGGACCGCAGGGATGTCGATCCGCTGTCCGGGACTCATCTGTGCACCTCTTCTCGGATCGCGTCCTGATCGGCGAGGAGGGTACCGGTGTCCCGATATCCTCCGACCATGGCAGCGGAGGTGCTCGATCTACGAGGGATGATCCGGGACATTCCCGACTATCCGGGGCCGGGCATCACGTTCCGCGACATCACCCCGCTGGTCGGCGATGGCGACGCGTTCGCCGCGACGGTGCAGCGGCTGGTCGACATCGTCGGCGAGGTGCAGCCGGATCGGGTGGTCGGCATCGAGTCGCGCGGCTTCATCTTCGCCGCGCCGGTGGCCGAGCGCCTCGGCTCGGGGTTCGTCCCGGTGCGCAAGGCCGGCAAGCTGCCGTGGGCCGTCGTGCGCGAGGAGTACTCGCTCGAGTACGGGCAGGACAAGCTCGAGATCCACCGCGACGCGATCCATCCGGGCGAGAAGATCCTCATCGTCGACGACGTGCTCGCCACCGGGGGTACGGCGGCCGC
>CAYGLH010000367.1:3317-3677 GCA_964350535.1 uncultured Ilumatobacteraceae bacterium | reverse complement strand
CTATCACTTCAACCGAACCCAACCTCATCGACGAGGACGCCGACATCGACTGGGATGGCGTGCTGCATCTCAGGCTGGGCGTCGGTCTGACACGGCCCGTGCCGGTCGACCTCGAAGCCGTCGCCGAGCGACTGCGCAGCGACGAGCACACCGACGAAGTCAAGTGGGTCGACACGACGAGCCATCAGCCCGGTCAGACCGTCTACTGCGAGCTAACGACGTCGATGACTGCATGGGATGGCAACGAGTCAGCTGACATGTACGACGTCATGCACTTCTACGAGGATCTGTTCGCCGCAGCTGTGCGGGCGCACTCTCACGGGGTTCCCGTCGACGTCGTCGCCGAGTTCCCCGACACCA
>CAYGLH010000367.1:2873-3307 GCA_964350535.1 uncultured Ilumatobacteraceae bacterium | reverse complement strand
CGTACGACCCCGACCACGACCACTGGTACAACCCGGTTCTTCCTGAGGACGAGGAGGGCAATGTCTGCCCGTACGGCGGACACGTCGCGACCTGCGCGGAGCCGGGCTGCGACCACGCAGTGACGCTCGACGTACGCAAGTACGACGAGAACGGCGACGCGCAATGAGCGTCGAGACCGACCACGCCCACGCTCCGTGGACAAACGACGGCGTGTTGCCACCACCGTCCGGTCCGCCGACCTCGACTCACCCGCCAACGAATGCTTCTAGGAAGATCCGAGCATCGGACTTCCGGGCCGTCAAGGGCTCACGGATGGACACGACATACCTCAACCCGTCCGAGCCGTCGAAGGGCACTCATCGGGACTACGTGGCGCACGCGTTCCGGTGGTGCTGGGCGCACCGCGCACTGCTCGGCCGACTCGACGGCGAAC